>NZ_JAHLQZ010000266.1:0-4296 GCF_018919505.1 Citrobacter sp. S55_ASV_140 | reverse complement strand
GTACCAGGTTGGGCCAGAAACGCCAGCGTATTGGTGTTGACGACGCGGGCATGATTTGCCTTCAGCGTAGCAAGATTCTTTTGCAACTGCTGCGATACCGCGCGATCCATCTCCAGAAGCGTCGCATTTGCCGCATAGCGAGAGAGAGCTTCCAGCCCCAACGCGCCGCTGCCGGCGAAGCAGTCCAGGCAATGTGCATCGACCATTACCGGGGCCAACCAGTTAAATAAGGTTTCGCGTACGCGGTCAGTGGTCGGGCGCAGGCCGGGGCTGTCCGGAACCGGGAGTTTACGGCCACGCCATTGCCCGCCAATAATGCGGATCTGGCCGCTACCAGAGTGATTCGGTTTTTTCATTTCTATTATTGCTCAATCCGCCTATAGCATGTCATTCCAGGCGGTGATGTGAGTTAAGTTAACCCTTCGCCTTTCAAGTTACCTCTTCGTTGGCTGCACTTACTCACCCGAATCACTTACTAAAAGTAAGCTCATCGGGATTCGTGCGCTTGCCGCCTTGACGTAACTCGAAATTCATTGGGTATAAGTGATAGACTATTTCATCATTTTTTTAGCTGCTATGTACATAGCGTTGACGCTGTGCCATGAAGCAACAGCGGGGGAGTGTAGTCGCAAATGGCGAAAGAGAAAAAACGTGGCTTTTTTTCCTGGCTGGGCTTTGGTCAAAAAGAGCAGGCACCGGAAAACGAGACAGAACTAAAAAACGAAGAACAACAACCGGTTGCTGAAGAAACTACCGTCGTTGACGAACAGCCGCGCGCCGAGGAAACCCGTAGCGAGGCACAAACACAAGCCTTTGCTGCTGAAGTTGTTGAAGTCACGGAACAAGTTGCGGAAATCGAAAAACTGCAGCCGGAAGCAGCGCCTGTTGCCGGGCAACCGCAGCCGGAGGCTGAGGCGGTTGCTGAATCCACTGTTGAACCTGAAGTGGAAACCCCTGCGGCGGCGGTTATCGAACGCGAAGAATTACCGCTGCCGGAAGAGGTGAAAACCGCAGATGTTTCTGCCGAAGAGTGGCAGGCTGAAGCGGAAACTGTCGAAATCGTCGAGGCGGTTGAAGAAGAAGCCGAAAACGAACCGCAACTGACAGACGAAGAACTGGAAGCGCAGGCTCTGGCTGCCGAAGCGGCGGAAGAAGCCGTCATGGTGGTGCCGGTTGAAGAACCTGCCGTTGAAAAACCGGTAGAAGAAGAGGCGGTCCAGGAGCAGGAAAAACCAACTAAAGAAGGTTTCTTTGCGCGTCTGAAACGCAGTCTGCTGAAAACAAAAGAAAACCTCGGTTCCGGATTTATCAGTCTGTTTCGCGGTAAAAAGATCGACGATGATCTGTTTGAAGAGCTGGAAGAGCAATTGCTGATTGCGGATGTGGGCGTAGAAACGACCCGTAAGATTATTGCGAATCTGACGGAAGGCGCCAGCCGCAAGCAGCTCAAAGATGCAGAAGCGCTGTATGGCCTGCTGAAAGATGAGATGGGCGAGATCCTGGCGAAGGTTGATGAGCCGCTGAACGTCGAGGGTAAAACGCCATTTGTTATCTTAATGGTTGGCGTAAACGGCGTGGGTAAAACGACTACCATTGGTAAGCTGGCGCGTCAGTTTGAGCAGCAGGGTAAAACGGTGATGCTGGCGGCGGGCGATACCTTCCGTGCGGCAGCGGTAGAGCAGTTGCAGGTCTGGGGTCAGCGTAACAATATTCCGGTGATTGCACAGCATACCGGTGCGGATTCCGCCTCCGTTATCTTTGATGCCATCCAGGCCGCGAAGGCACGTAACGTAGACGTGCTGATCGCTGATACCGCAGGGCGTTTGCAGAACAAATCGCACCTGATGGAAGAACTGAAAAAAATCGTTCGCGTTATGAAGAAGCTCGACGAAGAGGCACCGCATGAAGTTATGCTGACTATCGACGCCAGTACCGGGCAGAATGCGATAAGCCAGGCCAAACTGTTCCATGAAGCGGTGGGCTTAACCGGTATCACCCTGACCAAGCTGGACGGTACGGCGAAGGGTGGGGTCATCTTCTCGGTTGCCGATCAGTTTGGCATCCCTATCCGCTATATTGGTGTGGGCGAACGTATCGAGGATTTACGTCCGTTTAAAGCGGACGATTTTATAGAGGCACTTTTTGCCCGAGAGGATTAACAATGATTCGCTTTGAACATGTCAGCAAGGCCTATCTCGGTGGGAGACAAGCGCTGCAGGGAGTGACCTTCCATATGCAGCCTGGCGAGATGGCGTTTCTGACCGGCCACTCTGGTGCGGGTAAAAGTACCCTGCTGAAGCTGATCTGTGGAATTGAACGGCCCAGCGCCGGGAAAATCTACTTCAGCGGGCATGACATCAGCCGTTTGAAAAACCGTGAAGTGCCGTTTCTGCGTCGTCAGATTGGCATGATTTTTCAGGATCACCACCTGTTGATGGGCAGAACCGTATTTGACAACGTGGCAATCCCGCTGATCATCGCGGGCGCCAGCGGGGACGATATTCGTCGTCGCGTGTCAGCGGCACTGGATAAGGTCGGGCTGTTGGACAAAGCGAAAAACTTCCCGATTCAGCTCTCTGGCGGTGAACAACAGCGCGTGGGTATCGCCCGCGCGGTGGTGAATAAACCTGCGGTACTGCTGGCGGATGAACCGACGGGGAACCTGGATGACGCGCTGTCGGAAGGGATCCTGCGCCTGTTCGAAGAGTTTAACCGCGTCGGGGTCACGGTATTAATGGCCACGCATGACATTGGACTGATCTCCCGTCGCTCCTACCGCCAGCTGGTCCTGAGTGATGGACACCTGCATGGAGGCCTGGCGCATGAATAGACGTGACGCTATCAATCAAATTAAACAGTTCGGTGGCCGACTGGATCGTTTTCGTAAATCAGGCGGCGCGCCGGGTGACGGTGGTCGCAATGCGCCAAAACGAGCGAAAGCCGCGCCAAAACCGAACTCACGTAAAACCAACGTTTTTAACGAGCAGGTGCGCTATGCGTTCCATGGCGCGTTGCAGGACTTGAAAAGTAAGCCGTTGGCGACGTTCCTCACGGTAATGGTGATCGCCATCTCCCTGACGCTGCCAAGCGTGTGCTACATGGTTTATAAAAACGTAAACCAGGCGGCAAGCCAGTATTATCCTTCGCCGCAAATCACCGTCTATCTGCAAAAAACGCTGGATGATGACGCGGCGGCGCGGGTGGTTGGTCAGTTGCAGGCCGAACAGGGCGTTGAGAAAGTAAATTATCTTTCCCGCGAAGATGCGCTGGGCGAATTCCGTAACTGGTCCGGTTTTGGCGGCGCGCTGGACATGCTGGAGGAGAACCCGCTTCCTGCCGTAGCGGTGGTTATCCCGAAACTGGACTTCCAGGGGACGGAGTCGCTGAACACCCTGCGCGACCGTATTGCACAAATCAACGGTATTGATGAAGTGCGAATGGATGACAGCTGGTTTGCTCGTCTGGCGGCGCTGACGGGACTCGTGGGGCGCGTATCCGCGATGATTGGCGTGCTGATGGTGGCGGCGGTCTTCCTCGTCATTGGTAACAGCGTGCGCCTGAGTATTTTTGCGCGTCGCGATACCATTAACGTGCAGAAGCTGATTGGCGCAACCGACGGATTTATCCTGCGCCCATTCCTTTACGGCGGCGCGCTGCTCGGTTTTTCCGGCGCATTTCTTTCACTGATTTTGTCAGAAATTTTGGTGATGCGTCTGTCGTCAGCGGTGACTGAAGTGGCGCAGGTCTTTGGAACTAAGTTTGATATCAATGGCTTATCATTCGACGAGTGCCTGTTGTTACTGCTGGTGTGCTCAATGATCGGCTGGGTGGCAGCCTGGCTTGCCACGGTTCAACATTTACGCCACTTTACCCCCGATTAAAAAATCTCTGGTATAATCTTTCCCTGCACTGAGTAGTTCGCTCTGCAGGGAAAGAGTCCCTGTTATCTCTTCCCGGCGTATTCATTGTGATGTCACATTTTGTGCGTAATCTATACACATTACGACATGGAACTTGTGGATAAAATCACTGTCTGATAAAAGATTGAATGATATTCTCGTTGCTCATAAGCTCTGGCATGGTTGTTGCTACTGGTTTTTGTTAATTAGTTTTTGCCAACGCGCCAGATGAAAAGATTGAGAGGATTTGAATGACCAAAGAAATGCAAAATTTAGCTTTAGCCCCTGTTGGTAACCTGGAGTCTTACATCCGGGCTGCGAACGCGTGGCCGATGTTGTCGGCTGACGAGGAGCGGGCGCTGGCTGAAAAGCTGCATTACCAGGGCGATCTGGAAGC
>NZ_JAHLQZ010000265.1:0-4326 GCF_018919505.1 Citrobacter sp. S55_ASV_140 | reverse complement strand
GTTTCCGAAACTACCTTCGGTCGTGATTTCAACGAAGCGCTGGTTCACCAGGTTGTTGTTGCTTATGCAGCTGGTGCTCGTCAGGGTACTCGTGCTCAGAAGACTCGTGCTGAAGTAACTGGTTCAGGCAAAAAGCCGTGGCGCCAGAAAGGTACCGGCCGTGCGCGTTCAGGTTCTATCAAGAGCCCGATCTGGCGTTCAGGTGGCGTGACCTTCGCTGCTCGCCCGCAGGACCACAGTCAAAAAGTTAACAAAAAGATGTACCGCGGCGCGCTGAAAAGCATCCTGTCCGAACTGGTACGTCAGGATCGTCTGATCGTTGTCGAGAAGTTCTCTGTAGAAGCGCCTAAAACTAAGCTGCTGGCACAGAAACTGAAAGACATGGCTCTGGAAGATGTGCTGATCATCACCGGTGAGCTGGACGAAAACCTGTTCCTGGCTGCGCGCAACCTGCACAAGGTTGACGTACGCGATGCAACTGGTATCGACCCGGTTAGCCTGATCGCCTTCGACAAAGTCGTAATGACTGCTGATGCTGTTAAGCAAGTTGAGGAGATGCTGGCATGATTCGTGAAGAACGTCTGCTGAAGGTGCTGCGCGCACCGCACGTTTCTGAAAAAGCGTCTACTGCGATGGAAAAAACTAACACCATCGTTCTCAAAGTTGCTAAAGACGCGACCAAAGCAGAGATCAAAGCTGCTGTGCAGAAACTGTTTGAAGTCGAAGTCGAAGTCGTTAACACCCTGGTAGTTAAAGGGAAAGTTAAACGTCACGGACAGCGTATCGGTCGTCGTAGCGACTGGAAAAAAGCTTACGTCACCCTGAAGGAAGGCCAGAATCTGGACTTCGTCGGCGGCGCTGAGTAAGTCGGAGGAGTAATACAATGGCAGTTGTTAAATGTAAACCGACATCTCCGGGTCGTCGCCACGTTGTTAAAGTGGTCAACCCAGAGCTGCACAAGGGCAAACCTTTTGCTCCGCTGGTTGAAAAAAACAGCAAATCCGGTGGTCGTAACAACAATGGCCGTATCACCACTCGTCACATCGGTGGTGGTCACAAGCAGGCTTATCGTATTGTTGACTTCAAACGCAACAAAGACGGTATCCCAGCAATTGTTGAACGTCTTGAGTACGATCCGAACCGCTCCGCGAACATCGCGCTGGTTCTGTACAAAGACGGTGAACGCCGTTACATTCTGGCCCCTAAAGGCCTGAAAGCTGGCGACCAGGTTCAATCTGGCGTTGATGCTGCAATCAAAGCAGGTAACACCCTGCCGATGCGCAATATCCCGGTTGGTTCTACCGTTCATAACGTAGAAATGAAACCTGGTAAAGGCGGTCAGCTGGCACGTTCCGCTGGTACTTACGTTCAGATCGTTGCTCGTGATGGTGCTTATGTCACCCTGCGTCTGCGTTCTGGTGAAATGCGTAAAGTCGAAGCAGACTGCCGTGCAACTCTGGGCGAAGTTGGCAATGCTGAGCATATGCTGCGCGTTCTGGGTAAAGCAGGTGCTGCACGCTGGCGTGGTGTTCGTCCTACCGTTCGCGGTACTGCGATGAACCCAGTCGATCACCCACATGGTGGTGGTGAAGGTCGTAACTTTGGTAAGCACCCGGTAACTCCGTGGGGCGTTCAGACCAAAGGTAAGAAGACCCGCAGCAACAAGCGTACTGATAAATTCATCGTACGTCGCCGTAGCAAATAATTTTAGAGGATAAGCCATGCCACGTTCTCTCAAGAAAGGTCCTTTTATTGACCTGCACTTGCTGAAGAAGGTAGAGAAAGCGGTGGAAAGCGGAGACAAGAAGCCCCTGCGCACTTGGTCCCGTCGTTCAACGATCTTTCCTAACATGATCGGTTTGACCATCGCTGTCCATAATGGTCGTCAGCACGTTCCGGTATTTGTTTCCGACGAAATGGTCGGTCACAAACTGGGTGAATTCGCACCGACTCGTACTTATCGCGGCCACGCTGCTGATAAAAAAGCGAAGAAGAAATAAGGTAGGAGGAAGAGATGGAAACTTTAGCTCAACATCGCCATGCTCGTTCTTCTGCTCAGAAGGTTCGCCTTGTTGCAGACCTGATTCGCGGTAAGAAAGTGTCGCAGGCTCTGGATATTCTGACCTACACCAATAAGAAAGCGGCTGTACTGGTTAAGAAAGTCCTGGAATCTGCCATTGCTAACGCTGAACACAACGATGGCGCTGACATTGACGATCTGAAAGTTACGAAAATTTTCGTAGACGAAGGCCCGAGCATGAAGCGCATTATGCCGCGTGCAAAAGGTCGTGCAGATCGCATCCTGAAGCGCACCAGCCACATTACTGTGGTTGTGTCCGATCGCTGAGACTCTGGAGACTAGCAATGGGTCAGAAAGTACATCCTAATGGTATTCGCCTGGGTATTGTAAAACCATGGAACTCAACCTGGTTTGCGAACACCAAAGAATTCGCTGACAACCTGGACAGCGATTTTAAAGTACGTCAGTACCTGACTAAGGAACTGGCTAAAGCGTCTGTATCTCGTATCGTTATCGAGCGTCCGGCTAAGAGCATCCGTGTGACCATTCACACCGCTCGCCCGGGTATCGTTATCGGTAAGAAAGGCGAAGACGTAGAAAAACTGCGCAAAGTCGTAGCTGATATTGCTGGCGTTCCTGCCCAGATCAATATCGCCGAAGTGCGTAAACCTGAACTGGACGCAAAATTAGTTGCTGACAGCATCACTTCTCAGCTGGAACGTCGCGTTATGTTCCGTCGTGCTATGAAGCGTGCTGTACAGAACGCAATGCGTCTGGGCGCTAAAGGTATTAAAGTTGAAGTTAGCGGCCGTCTGGGCGGCGCGGAAATCGCACGTACCGAATGGTACCGCGAAGGTCGCGTACCTCTGCACACTCTGCGTGCTGACATCGACTACAACACCTCTGAAGCGCACACCACTTACGGTGTAATCGGCGTTAAAGTGTGGATCTTCAAAGGCGAGATCCTGGGTGGTATGGCTGCTGTTGAACAACCGGAAAAACCGGCTGCGCAACCTAAAAAGCAGCAGCGTAAAGGCCGTAAATAAGGAGCGTCGCTGATGTTACAACCAAAGCGTACAAAATTCCGTAAAATGCACAAAGGCCGTAACCGCGGTCTGGCTGCTGGCGCGGATGTTAGCTTCGGCAGCTTCGGTCTGAAAGCTGTTGGCCGTGGTCGTCTGACTGCCCGTCAGATCGAAGCAGCACGTCGTGCTATGACCCGTGCAGTTAAGCGTCAAGGTAAGATCTGGATCCGTGTATTCCCGGACAAACCGATCACTGAAAAGCCGCTGGCAGTGCGTATGGGTAAAGGTAAAGGTAACGTGGAGTATTGGGTTGCCTTGATTCAGCCGGGTAAAGTCCTGTATGAAATGGACGGCGTACCGGAAGAGCTGGCCCGTGAAGCATTCAAGCTGGCAGCAGCGAAACTGCCGATTAAAACCACCTTTGTAACTAAGACGGTGATGTAATGAAAGCAAAAGAGCTGCGTGAGAAGAGTGTTGAAGAGCTGAACACCGAGCTGCTGAATCTGCTGCGTGAGCAGTTCAACCTGCGTATGCAGGCTGCAAGTGGCCAGCTGCAACAGTCTCACCTGTTGAAGCAAGTGCGTCGTGATGTCGCACGCGTTAAGACTTTACTGACTGAGAAGGCGGGTGCGTAATGACCGATAAAATCCGTACTCTGCAAGGTCGCGTTGTTAGCGATAAAATGGAGAAATCCATCGTTGTTGCTATCGAACGTTTTGTGAAACACCCGATCTACGGTAAATTCATTAAGCGTACGACCAAACTGCACGTACATGACGAGAACAACGAATGCGGTACTGGTGACGTGGTTGAAATCCGCGAATGCCGTCCGCTGTCCAAGACTAAGTCCTGGACGCTGGTTCGCGTTGTAGAGAAAGCTGTTCTGTAATACAGTAGGCATTCTCAACGAATAAACGGCTCAGCGATGAGCCGTTTATTTTTTCTACCCATATCGTTTGAGCGGTGTTATAATGCCGCGCCCCCGATATGGGGCTTTTTTAACGACCTGATTTTCGGGTCTCAGTAGTAGTTGACATTAGCGGAGCACTAAAATGATCCAAGAACAGACTATGCTGAACGTCGCCGACAACTCCGGTGCACGTCGCGTAATGTGTATCAAGGTTCTGGGTGGCTCGCACCGTCGCTACGCAGGCGTCGGCGATATCATCAAGATCACCATCAAGGAAGCAATTCCGCGTGGTAAGGTCAAAAAAGGTGATGTGCTGAAGGCGGTAGTGGTGCGCACCAAGAAGGGTGTTCGTCGCCCGGACGGTTCTGTCA
>NZ_JAHLQZ010000264.1:0-4341 GCF_018919505.1 Citrobacter sp. S55_ASV_140 | reverse complement strand
ATTGATCGATATTATTGATTGATTGTGATTAAAAGTGCATTATCAGGAAGTTATGATCAATTGGAGTGGTCTTATGCACTATCATTTCATCGCGGAACCGATGAGAGACACAACAAATAAGTTGCTGGGCGTGGAGATGATCGCCCGGTTTGCTGCAGATACGGTTCGCCCATTGCATGCAGATTTCGTCGTTTCAGCGTGGAATAGCGAACAAAAGCGTAATTTCATGCTCAAGCAAATTCAGTTAATTGCCGAAAAGCGTGATTGGTTTGAGAGCAACAATCTGCTCTGTACCCTTCATCTCATCGATGAAATGGCACTTCTGGCGATTGGTGATCCGGTCATCAAGTCGGCCCTACACGCAATGCCCTTTATTGCACTGGAACTGTCAGAGCGTTTTCTGTCGAGTACGATTTGCCTGAATAATCTGCTGATTAATTCACTCTGTGACGGCCCAAACGCGCTATGGCTGGGCGATCTCGGCTCCGGTAACGTCGGGGCAAGTCCGCTGGTTTGCGGTCATTTTGACGTGGTTAAATTGGATCGCGGTTTCTTCCTTGAACAGGTAGAAAAGCCGATGTTCCCGGTGCTTATCAAAAACATCCGGGAATATTGCGATCACGTTGCGGTGGAGGGGGTCGAAACATCACGACTTATCGATGACGTCAGCGCGGCAGGTGTCTGGGCGATACAGGGGAGCGTTTTTCCGTCAGTCGTTTTTCACGAGGTCGAGACACTGCTCTTACCCGGTGTTGGTCACTGATGGCGCACTTGCCCTCCGGTTTCGGAGGGCAGCGGCTTTGTTAGCGATCTTTCCGCCAGGCGTCGGCGGTGAGCGCCTCGCCAAAGTGCCCTGCAATCAGACGACGAGTCAGCTCATGCAGCGGGGAAGCCAGAACATCCGCGGTACTGCCACGCTCAACAACTTCACCCTGATGCATGACTAATACTTGATCGCTAATGTGCTTCATCATGCCGATATGTTGAGTCACATAGATATACGAAATCCCCTGTTTTTCCTGTAATTCCAGCATCAAATTGATGAGCTGCGAACGCATCGACATGTCCAGAGAGGCAAGGGCCTCGTCGGCGATAATCACTTTAGGTCGTAAAATAAGCGCGCGGGCAAGCCCCAGACGCTGTTTTTGTCCCGGCGCCAACATATGCGGGTAATAGCTCACATGGTCAGGTAACAGTCCAACCATGCGCATCGTTTCTATAATCTGTTTGCGACGCTGTTCAGGTTCCAGGTCGGTGTTCAGACGCAGCGGGAAATCAAGGATTTGTGAAATACGCTGACGAGGGTTAAGCGATGTTGACGGATCCTGAAAAATCATACGGATACGCTGACTACGGAATGAATAATCACCATACTGGAGCGGATGATCGTCAATCAGCAGTTCACCGCTGGTGGGTTCAATCATGCCAGCTAACATCTTTGCCAGCGTGGACTTACCGGAACCATTCTCACCAATGACCGCGAGTGTCTGACGTTCGCGCAGGGTAAAGCTGAGTGGCTTAACGGCCTCAACGGTCTGGCGGCGAAATAAACCCGTCCGGTAGCGAAAGGTTTTGCTCAGATTGCGAACTTCGAGCAGGGTTTCTACCATCTCACTCTCTCTCCATGTTCAGCGGGAAATGACAGGCGTAGAGATGATTCTTTGCTCCGGTCAGTCGTGGGGTTTCAATACATTCACGCTGAGCATAAGGGCAGCGCGGCCCCAGACGGCAGCCGATGGGTAATTGTTCCAGCAATGGAATCGCTCCTGGCATGGTATTCAGACGACTTTTATGCGGCATCGCGCTACCAAAATCAGGAATGGCGCGGATCAACGCTTGCGTATAAGGATGATGTGGAATCGTCACCAGATCTTTACTGGGCGCCGTTTCCACCGTTTGTCCGCAATACATTACGTTGATTTTGTCCGCCCACTGACTGAGCATTTGCAGGTCATGGCTGATCAACAAAATGGTAGTATTACTGTTTTGGTTCAGCCGGGTCAGCAGGCGAAATATTTGCGCCTGGGTCGTTGGCTCCATCGCGTTCGTCGGTTCATCGGCAATCAGCAAGCGCGGCTGATTCGCCAGTGCAATAGCGATCATTACCTTCTGACACTCGCCGTCGGTCAGTTCATACGGGAAGCTGCGCATGGCATCTTTATGATCTTTTATCCCGACGCGGTGCAAAAGCTCAATCGCCCGGCGTTTGCGCCAGCCGATGCGCTGCCACCAGCGCCCCTTATAGGTCCAGGCTGGAATATTTTGCATCAGCTGTCGTCCAATACGCTCGGACGGGTCAAGACACGATTGCGGTTCCTGAAAGATCATGGAAACGTTATGACCGACCAGCTTGCGTCGTTCACGCGCGGAAAGGCGCAGGAGATCGATGTCATCAAAGCGCATACGGTCTGCGGTTACGCGCCAGTTATCCTTGGCGACGCCGCAAATAGCCTTGGCGATCAGGCTCTTGCCGGAGCCGGACTCGCCGACCAGTCCGCGGATTTCCCCTTCATTGAGGGTCATGCTGACACGGTCAACCGCTTTTACCCAGTCGTCGCCGGTTCTGAATTCAATGGTCAGGTTGCGGATATCAAGTAATGGCATTATTCCACCCCCGCAATAATTGCGCGGCGCACGCCATCACCCAGCAGGTTAACCAGCAGCACGCTTATCATGATCGCCGCGCCTGGCAGCATCACTGTCCACGGTGCGACATAAATCAGCTCCAGCGCGTCGCCGAGCATGGCTCCCCATTCCGGTGATGGCAACTGCGCGCCAAGGTCAAGAAAACCCAGCGCGGCGATATCCAGAATCGCCATCGACAGCGCACGGGTAATTTCAGTGATAAGCCCGGCGGTAATATTGGGCAGAACGGCGAACCACAGAATATTGAGCGTGGTTGCGCCATCAAGGCGAGCGGCAATAACATACTCTTTTTCCAGCTCGTCATGCACCATGCTGTAGACGGAACGAACCATCCGCGGCAGCAGCGCCAGCCAGACGGCAAACATCGCGTGAGTCAGATGCGGACCGGCAAAAGCCACAACAATAATCGCCAGCAACAGTGAAGGGATCGACAGCAGAGTGTCTAGAATGTGATTCAGCACCGCGGAACGCAAACCGTGCGTTGCTCCGGCAACCACCCCCAGTAACAAGCCACACAGCGTGGCGGCGAGAGTAACGACAAACGCACCGCCCACGGTTGGGGCCGCACCGCTGAGCAGGCGGCTTAAAACATCACGCCCCAAGTCATCAGTTCCGAGGAAGAAAGAGACTTCGCCATAGCGCGACCATGACGGCGGTAAAAGCTGATAGCCGAGAAACTGCTGGTCGATGCCGTAAGGCGCGAACCAACCACCAAAAATACACAGAATCGCCAGTCCCGCACAGCCATACAGGCCGATCATTGCGGTTGCATCGCCGTAAAAATTGCGCCATGCGGTGCGCAGCGTACCAGGCGGGCGCTTTTCGCTGTAGACGCTATCGTAAGGCATACCATTCCTTATGTTTCAGAGGGTTAGCCATAGCACCCAAAATATCAGAGATGACGTTAACGATGATAACCAGTGAGCCTATCACCATCACACCCGCCGAAATCGCCGCGTAATCCTGCTGGCGAATCGCGTTAATCAGCCAACGGCCAAGACCTGGCCAGCTAAAGACCATCTCGGTGATCATCGCCAGCGTCAGCATGGTGGAAAACTGTAACCCCAGGCGCGGGATAACCGGTGGGAGAGCGTTGTGCAGTACGTGACGGCGTAAAATCGTTAACCGTGACAAACCACGAGTAGCCGCCGCTTTAACATAGTTTTGATCAAAGACCTCAATGGTGCTGATACGCATCAGACGAATAACTTCCGTCGTCGGTGCAACGGAGAGCGTTAACACCGGAAGCACCATATGGCGGATCGCACTGACCAGCATTTCATCGCGCCAGGGCGAGTCGGCGATCCAGGCGTCGATAATGGCAAATCCGGTAACGGGCTTAACTTCGTAGAGCAGATCAAAACGCCCGGAAACGGGCAGCCAGCCGAGGGTCAGTGAGAAGAGCAACGTCAGCAGCAGCGCCAGCCAAAAAACCGGAATAGAAAAGCCCATCAGAGCCAATGCACTGATGCAACGGTCCTGCCATTTATTACGTGTTATGCCCGCCAACATGCCTATCGGGATCCCGACCATCAGTGCAAAACCAAAGGCCAGAATGCACAGTTCCATGGTCGCCGGAAACACCTCTTTGAGTTGTTCTGAGATCAACTGGCCGTTAATACTGGACACACCAAAATCCCAGTGAATCAGGCCATTGAACCAGAATACCCAGGCGTTCCACAGCGATGCGCCCTG
>NZ_JAHLQZ010000263.1:0-4351 GCF_018919505.1 Citrobacter sp. S55_ASV_140 | reverse complement strand
GTAAAAACACCGGCGTCATAAACGGCAGCATACCGCTGCCGATGCGTCCGGCAAAACTGCCGAGCAGACCTAACGAGAAGGTTGGTGTGTGAAACAGATTCAAACTAAACAGCGCGCGTGGATTACGATGGGCGTGTTTCAGATACAGCGCAATAGCCAACACCCCGCAGATAACCAGCGCAGCCAGCGTAATACCGGAGATGCCGGTTCCTTTACTGCCATCGAGCGCCACCGTTAGCACCGCCATGCCGACAGCCAGCATCGCGAATCCCGAAAGATCGAAGCGTCGCGTTTGCATCGTATAGTTGGGCATCAGCATTAACGTTGCTATCGCGCCGACAATACCAACCGGAATGTTCAGCAAAAATATCCAGTGCCAGGAGGCATACTCGACCAGAACGCCGCCTAACGCCGGACCCAACAATGGGCCAATCTGACCGGGTAACGTGACAAACGTCATCGCCGCCATATATTGCTCACGCGGGACGATTTTCATCACCGTTAGCCTGCCAACCGGCACCATCATCGCGCCGCCAACGCCTTGTAAGACGCGCGCCATCACCAGCTCGTTGAGCGTGCCGGACCAGGCGCAAAACAGCGAGCCAAGCGTAAACAGGATGATGGCGGTGAAGAAGATATTGCGCACGCCAACTTTATCGGCCAGCCATCCGCTGGCTGGCAGCATTACGGCAACGGTTAATACATACGACACAATGACCATATGCATATGTAACGGGCTTTCTCCGAGGCTGGCGGCCATCGAAGGAAGCGCGGTATTGACGATGGTGGTATCCAGCGACTGCATAAAAAAGCCAAATGCCACAATCCAAAGTTGCCAGCGGGTGCTGTCGGGAAGTTCTGTCATAACTCGGCTACCGGTTTGCTATTTTTACGCGAAAAACGCAGACGCAGACGGTCGAAAAAGAGATACACCACGGGCGTGGTGTACAGCGTCAGGAGTTGACTCACTACCAGCCCGCCGACGATGGTGATCCCTAATGGCTGGCGCAGTTCGGAGCCATCACCTGCGGATAACACCAGCGGCAGCGCGCCAAACAGCGCAGCCAGCGTGGTCATCATTATTGGGCGAAAGCGTAACAGGCAGGCCTGGAAAATGGCTTCCTCCGGTTGCAACTTACCGTTTCTCTGCGCTTCCAACGCAAAATCGACCATCATGATGGCGTTTTTCTTCACAATACCAATTAATAGCATGATCCCTATCAGGGCGATTAGGCTGAACGGGGCATTGAATAGCTCCAGTGCCAGTAACGCCCCGACGCCCGCTGAAGGCAGTGTGGAAAGAATAGTCAGAGGGTGAACATAACTTTCATACAGCATACCTAACACGATGTAGACCGTTGCGATGGCCGCGATAATCAGGATCACCTGCGAGTTCATGGTGTCCTGAAAGACCTGCGCGGTACCAGCAAAACTACCGCGAACCGTTGAGGGCACGCCAAGCTGGGTCATCGTCCTGTTGATGGCCTCTGTCGCTTCAGAAAGTGAAGAGCCCGTCGGCAGGTTAAACGACACCGTTGACGCGGCGGACAAGCCCTGATGATTCACCGACAGCGGGGCATTCGCCGGTTGCCATTTGGCAAAGTACGATAACGGGATCGCCTTACCGTCATTGTTGATGACGAACATTTTGTCCAGCGCGCTAATATCCTGGGTGTAACGTCGATCGACCTCCATCACCACTTTGTACTGGTTCATCGGTTGATAAATTGTCGAAATCTGTCGTTGTCCGAAAGCGTTATTCAATAGGCTGTTGGCGGCGGCAACATCGATTCCCAGACGGGACATGGTGTCGCGATCGTAAATCAGATTCATCTCCGCGCCATTGTCCTGCTGATCGGAATTGACGTCCGCCAGTTGGGGCAGGGCGGCTAACGCCTTACGAATTTTAGGTTCCCATTCACGCAGCGCCGCCAGGTCGTCGGACAGCAATGTGTACTGATAGCTGGCGTTGGCCTGTCGTCCGCCGACGCGAATATCCTGCACTGCCATCAGAAACAGATTCGCGCCCGGCTCTTTTGCCAGCGCGACGCGCAGGCGGTCGATCACCTGTTGCGCGCTTTCACGGCGTTCATCGCGTGGCTTGAGGGTAATAAACATCATCCCGCTATTGACCCGGGAACCGCCGGTGAAGCCAGTGACGTTATTCACCGCCGGATCGTCGCGGATGATCTGCATAAAGTCCTGCAGTTTGCCGCGCATCGCCTGGAAAGAGATGCTTTGGTCAGCCTGGATCCCACCCATCAATACGCCTGTATCCTGCTCAGGGAAGAAGGTTTTCGGGATGGAGATGTAGAGCCAAATATTCAGCGCAATGGTACCGAGTAATACCACGCCCACCAGGCGCGTATGGCGCAGTACCCATTTAAGCGATGTGCCGTAACTCTGTTGCAGCGCTACCAACACGCGACCAAATCCCCGCTTACGCGTCTGCGCGCGCGGGGCGCTGGATTTAAGCATCCAGCCGCACATCATTGGCGTTAATGTCAGCGACACCAGCAGGGAAATGCCGATGGCAACCGACAGCGTGACGGCAAATTCGCGTAACAGCCGCCCCGGCAGGCCGCCCATCAGCAGCAGCGGCAGAAACACTGCTACCAGTGACAGGCTCATGGAGAGCACCGTAAAACCGACTTCGCGCGTGCCTTGTAACGCTGCCTGAAGTGGTTTCATTCCGGCTTCCAGATGGCGGGCAATATTTTCCAGTACCACGATGGCGTCATCGACGACAAAACCCGTGGCAATGGTTAGCGCCATTAACGACAGGTTGTTCAGGCTGAATCCGCACAAATACATGGCGGCAAATGTGCCGATTAGCGAGACCGGAACCGCGACGGCGGGGATAAGTGTTGCGCGTCCGGAACGCAGAAAAACAAAGACCACCAGGATGACCAGCGCCACAGAGATAATCAGCGTCTGTTCAACTTCCTCCAGCGAGGCGCGAATGGTCGGAGAGCGGTCCTGGGCAATTTGCAGGTCGATGGCGGCCGGGACCAGGGCTTGTAACTCCGGTAGTTTGGCCCGGATGCTGTCTACCGTCTGAATGATATTGGCTTCCGGTAGTTTGCGGATCATCAGCAGGATGGCCGGTTTGGCATTGGTCATCCCCGCATTGCGCACGTCCTGCACCGAGTCGCTCACCGACGCAACGTCACCTAACCTCACCGCAGCGCCGTTATTGTAGTGGATGATAATGGGTTGGTATTCGGCTGCCGTTTTCAGCTCATCGTTGGTTTGTACCTGCCAACGATGTGTTTCACTCTCGATAGCTCCCTGCGGCTTACGCACGTTGGCGTTATCAATTGCGCTACGCACGTCGTCGAGTGAGACTCCCTGGTTAAACAACGCTTGCGGGTTGAGTCCTACACGCACGGCGGGCAGAGAACTGCCTCCCACATCCACGTCACCGACGCCGTCGATTTGCGCGATGGTTTGCGCCAGTTGGGTCGAGGCGAAATCGTACAACTCACCCTGAGAATACGTATCAGAAGTGAGCGTCAGGATCATAATCGGCGCGTCGGAAGGGTTGGCTTTGCGGTACGTTGGGCGACTGGGCATTCCGCTTGGTAGCAGGCTTTGTGCGGCGTTAATCGCGGCCTGAACGTCTCGCGCAGCGCCGTTGATGTCACGGTCGAAATTAAATTCGAGAATAATGCGTGTGCTGCCAAGCGAACTGCTTGAGGTCATTTCATTCACGCCCGCGATGCGGCCCAGAGAGCGCTCCAGCGGGGTGGCGACGGAGGAGGCCATCGTTTCAGGAGATGCGCCGGGTAATGAGGCGCTAACCATAATCACCGGGAAATCCACCTGCGGCAGCGGGGCCACCGGCAGCAGACGAAAGCCCAGTATGCCGCACAGAGTGATGGCCACAGAAATGAGAATAGTCGCCACCGGACGATGAATGAAAAGCGCGAAAAATTTCATTTACGCTTCCTCTTCCTGACGTGGGAAACGGCTTTTCACATACAGCGACAAACGATCAAACAGCAGATAAATCACCGGGGTGGTGAACAGCGTTAATACCTGGCTTAACAGCAGACCACCGACCATACCAATCCCTAATGGACGGCGTAATTCAGCACCCACACCGGTACTTAACATCAGGGGCAACGCGCCCAGCAGCGCCGCCAGCGTGGTCATCAGGATCGGGCGAAAACGCAGCAGGCAGGCCTGGAAAATAGCTTCACGCGGCGCCATACCCTGTTCGCGCTCTGCGGCCAGGGCAAAGTCGATCATCATGATGGCGTTTTTCTTGACGATACCGATGAGCAAAATAATGCCGATAATCGCAATGACGTCCAGTTCGCTGCCGGCAATCATTAACGCCAGGAGC
>NZ_JAHLQZ010000262.1:0-4374 GCF_018919505.1 Citrobacter sp. S55_ASV_140 | reverse complement strand
ATGGCATACCCTCACTCAATGCGTAACGATAATTCCCCTTACCTGATTATTGCATCACAACTAAACGGAATAATAACGACCCAAGATGACGCTTTCGCTGTTTTCAGGCGAATTTACTATCCCGTAAAGTTGCGTATAATTTGCCAGGAAACATCTTAAAGTAAAGTAAATGTTGCGTTATGTGAGTGAGGCAAAAACAAATAAACCGCGACAGCGATATCCTGGTGGATGTTGTCGGTTTTTAAATTTAGGACAATCCTTAGTAAAACAGGATAAAAATTAAGGGTTATTATTTTCCGGGCATTTCGCTGACGATATCGGCCAACAAATTAAAAATTTCGCTGAACAAGCGCTCGCAGAATGGCGCAATTAATGGCATCAGCGCCGCCATTAATGAAATACCCACGGTCAGGGTGAGAGGAAAGCCAATGACAAAAATCGACAGCTGTGGCGCCATGCGATTTAACAAGCCAAGCGCAAGGTTCAGCGTCAGCAGCAGCGTCATAACCGGTAGGGCCAGCATCAGCCCGTTGAGGAAAATCAGGCTACCCGCCCGCGCCAGCGCGAGAAATGCATTGCTGTTAACCGGATTGCCGCCAATGGGCAAGGTATGAAACGTATCCACCAACAGCGAAATCAGCCACAGATGGCCATTAAAGGTGAGGAATAACAGCATGGCGAGCATGTCGATCAGTCGTGCCAGGACCGGCATATTCAGGCGGCTACCGGGATCAAAGAATGTCGCAAAGGAAAGCCCCATTTGCAGGCCAATCAGTTCCCCGGCGGTACGAACGGCGGCAAACGCAAACTGCATGGTGAAGCCTAAGGCGATACCGATCAGAATTTGTTGCATGGCCTGCCACAACGCGCCGATGGAAAAGATGGGGACGTCTGCTGGGGGAATAGATGGGGCGATAACAATGGTTATCATCAATCCCAGCCCCAGTTTTACCCGTTTGGGGATAGCGCGTTCGCTGAGAATGGGCGCTGTGGAGATGAGCGCCAGGATGCGCAGCAACGGCCAGAAGTAAAGATTCAGCCACTGCATCCACTCAACGCTGCTCACCTGCAACATAACGTTGTCTACCCGATGATATACGGTAAATTGCTGAACAGCGTACGCACGTAGTCGAGCAGCAGGTTAAGCATCCACGGGCCGGCAACAATGATGGCAATAAAAACCGCAACAATTTTGGGAATGAAGGACAGCGTCATTTCGTTAATCTGGGTCGCCGCCTGCAAAATGCTGATGATAAGACCTGTGACGAGGGCCACCAACAGCAAAGGCGCAGCAAGGGCCAGAGCGACTTTCATCGCTTCTGTCCCCATCATCATGACCGATTCAGGTGTCATTTCGCGCCTCTAACTGTAAAAGCTTTGTGCCAGCGAGCCGACAAGCAACTGCCAACCGTCCACCAACACAAACAGCATCAGCTTAAACGGTAACGCGATCGTGGCGGGCGGCACCATCATCATCCCGAGCGCCATCAGCACGCTGGCGATGACCAGATCGATAATCAGAAAGGGGATAAAAATGGTAAACCCTATCTGGAATGCGGTTTTCAGCTCACTGGTGACATAAGCCGGAAGCAAAATTCGCATCGGTACGGCTTCTGGTCCCTGTAAGGGACCGCTGTTTGCCAGACGGGCGAACAGCGCCAGATCGGCTTCACGGGTTTGGCGCAGCATAAACTCGCGTAACGGTTGGGCGCCTTTCTCCATGGCTTCCTGCATGGAGATCTTCTCTTCGCTGAACGGCTGATAGGCGTCAACGTAGATTTTATCGATCACTGGCGACATGATGAAAAAGGTTAAAAATAGCGCAAGCCCCAGCAGTACCTGATTAGGGGGCGCAGACGGCGTTCCCAATGCATTTCGCAACAAACCGAAAACGATGATGATGCGGGTGAAGCTGGTCATCATCAATAAAATGGCAGGCAGGAAGGTCAGCGAGGTGATAAACACCAGCGTCTGTACAGGCAATGACCAGGTTTGTCCGCCGCCAGGCAGCGGTTGACTCACCAGGCCCGGGAGCTGGGCGAGGGCGACTGGACTGAAAAGCCATAAGCCTGCCAGCGTGATGGAAAACAAACGGCGCATCAGGATCTCCCGGGACGCTTGAGCAAACTCTTCATCATGGCCTGGAAATCCGCAGGGGAGGCCGGTTTTTCTTCTGCATCGGCAGGTGCCGGGGGCAGGGTGTGCAATAGGTTAATTTGCGAGGCCGTGACGCCCAGCACCAGGCGCGCATCTTCCACCTCAACAATCACCACGCGCTCACGTGGGCCCAGTGAGGTACTTGCCGCAACCTTCAGCCCTCGCGTACCGGTGCTTTTGGGGGCAAAGCCCAGGCGTTTAATGACCCAGGCTGCCGCCAGGATCAACACAATGATCCCCAGCAGCGCCCCGCTTACCTGCACCAGCGGTGAGCCGGGGACGGCGGCTGGCTGAGAAACTGTCGCCTGGGTGTTCATGATTAACGGCTCAGACGGCGCATGCGTTCTGATGGGGTAATAATGTCGGTGATACGTACACCGTATTTATCCGCGACCACTACCACTTCACCTTGGGCGATCAGATAACCGTTGATCAGGATATCCAGCGGTTCGCCCGCCAGACCATCCAGCGCGACAACGGAACCTTGCGTCAGACGCAGCAGCTCTTTGATGGTCATGCGCGTACGGCCCAGTTCAACGGTCAGTTTGACCGGAATGTCCATGATCAGGTCGATGTCCTGCAAAGCGCCGCTAACGTCGCCGCCGCCTAACTGCTGGAATACCGCATCGGCCGCGCTTTTGGTGGTCGTGGTTTTTTGCTCGTTTAACGCGTCAGCCCACAGATCGTCCAATGCGCCAGTGTTCTCATCGGACGGATTATTCATATCACTCATTTGGGCTGTTCCTCATTCAGCGAATTCAAAATCGGGTTTATCAGATGTTCTACGCGTAACGCATACTGACCGTTCACGGTGCCATACTGGCTGGTCAGTACAGGCACGCCGTCCACATGAGCAATAATGCGGTCGGGTTTTTCAATCGGCAGTACATCGCCGGGTTTCAGCTTTAAAATCTGGGACAGCCGCAGCGGAATGTCGGCAAAGTTTGCCACCAGCTCCAGCTCAGAATGCTGAACCTGACGCACCAGATTATTGCGCCAGTTCTGATCTTCATTACGTGAGTTTTCCAGCGGTGGATTCACCAGCAGCTCGCGCAATGGTTCAATCATGCTGAATGGCAGACAGATGTTAAATTCACCGGTCAGATTGCCAATTTCAACGTGGAACGGGGTGTTCACCACGATGTCGTTAGGCGAGGTGGTGATATTGGTAAATTTCACCTGCATCTCGGAACGAACGTATTCCACTTCCAGCGGATTGATGGCCTTCCACGCGTCGCTGTAGCTTTCCAGCGCCAGCTTCAGCATGCGGTTGATAACGCGCTGTTCAGTATGCGTAAATTCGCGACCTTCCACTTTCGTCGGAAAGCGTCCATCGCCGCCGAACAGGTTATCAACGGCGATAAATACCAGACTTGGTGAGAACACCACCAGACCCGTACCGCGCAGCGGCTTGAGGTGGATTAAGTTCAGGTTGGTCGGCACCGGTAAGTTACGCGCAAATTCGTGATACGGCTGGATACGAATCGCCCCCACGGTAATATCCGGGCTACGGCGCAACAGGTTAAATAATCCCATACGGAACTGGCGCGCGAAGCGTTCGTTAATGATCTCCAGCGCCTGTAAACGCTCACGCACCACGCGGCGTTGGGTGTTGGGATCATAAGGTCGAATATCGCTCTCTTTTGCGATACCGGTAATGGGTTCGTCTTTGGTTTCGCTATCGCCATTCAGCAATGCGTCGATTTCAGCCTGAGAAAGAATACTGTCGCCCATGTCTTTACCGCAGAATAAAAGCTGTATAAAGAACGTCGGTGACAACCTGTTTTGGCTGCCCGACAACGAGCGGAGTCGCGAGCGTCTCTTTGATGGCGGTAATCAGCTGTTGTTTACCTTCCTCGGTGGCGAGCGTAGCCGCATTTTGACGAGAAAACAGCAGCAGCAAGCGGCTGCGTACTTCCGGCAAATATTCATTCAGACGCGCACGTGTCGCCTCGTCTTTCATGCGCAGCGTGATACCGATATACAGCACACGGTCCGCATCACCCAGATTGACGGTAAAGGTATCCAGCGCAAAGAACACCGGCGCAGGCGGTGGAGCCGGTTCCGCTTTGACGCTGGCGGACGGCTGCTGCTGCATGCGCCAGTAGCTATACCCCGCAGTTGCGCAGGCGGCGAGGGTAATTAATACCAGCAGAGGGATCCAAATAGCGCGTTTACTTTTTTTGTTAATCGCGGAGTCAGTCATCAGATACGGGC
>NZ_JAHLQZ010000261.1:0-4383 GCF_018919505.1 Citrobacter sp. S55_ASV_140 | reverse complement strand
GGCGTAAACAGAGAGACCGAAAACCACCAGAAGATAGGCGACCAGCGGCAAAATAACTTCAAGCTGCATCATCATCCTCCAGTGGAATGTCGCGATAGATAAACTTCACCATCGCCCAGCACAGTACGATGAAAACCAATGGCGTCAGCAGACAGGCCATTTCGAACCAGTGCGGGAGGCCGGTAAAACCCAGAGAGGTGTCTGGTAAGTAAGCGGCCACTAACCATGCGGCAAGATATAAAAGGGTCAGCCACAGCGCCCAGCGCGCCTCTTTATGGGCCTGAACAAAACGAGCGTCCATTTTTTGTCCCTTGTGAATAAAGAAAGCGGGGATTGTACCTTATGGCACCTGTGGGAGGGGAGAAAAACAAAAGGCCGGAATTTCCGGCCTTTTCGGTTAACGCTTGCTTACTTTTCCTGAAGTCCGAGTTTTTTCTCCAGGTAGTGGATATTGGTTCCACCATGCTGGAAGTGCTCGTCATTCATGATACGGATCTGCAGATCAACGTTGGTTTTGATGCCGTCGATGATCAGTTCCTGCAAGGCGTTTTTCATGCGAGCGATAGCGACGTCGCGGTTTTCGCCATAGCAAATCAGCTTACCGATCATTGAGTCATAGTACGGAGGTACTGTGTAACCTGCGTAAATATGAGACTCCCAGCGCACACCAAAACCACCCGGCGCGTGGAAACGCGTGATTTTACCCGGGCTCGGCAGGAAGGTGTTCGGGTCTTCGGCGTTGATACGGCACTCTACCGCATGGCCTTTAACCACAACTTCGTCCTGCTTGATAGACAGCGGCTGACCCGCTGCGATGCGCAGTTGTTCTTTGATCAGGTCAACACCGGTGATCATTTCGGTTACCGGGTGTTCAACCTGAATACGGGTGTTCATTTCAATGAAGTAGAACTCACCGTTTTCGAACAAGAACTCGAATGTACCCGCGCCACGATAGCCGATATCAACGCACGCTTTGGCGCAACGCTCGCCGATGTAGCGACGCAGTTCCGGAGTAATGCCCGGCGCTGGTGCTTCTTCGACAACTTTCTGGTGACGACGCTGCATGGAGCAGTCACGCTCTGCCAGATAAATCGCGTTACCCTGACCGTCTGCCAGCACCTGAATTTCGATGTGGCGTGGGTTTTCCAGGTATTTCTCCATGTAGACCATGTCGTTATTGAAAGCCGCTTTCGCTTCCGCTTTGGTCATGGAGATGGATTGCGCCAGTTCGGCATCGCTGCGCACGACGCGCATACCGCGACCGCCGCCGCCGCCGGAGGCTTTGATGATAACCGGGTAGCCGATGCGTTTAGCATGAGCGCGGTTAGCGTCCATGTCATCGCCCAACGGGCCGTCAGAGCCTGGAACAGTCGGTACGCCAGCTTTTTTCATCGCGGTAATCGCGGACACTTTGTCGCCCATCAGGCGGATGGTGTCGGCTTTCGGGCCGATGAAGATAAAGCCAGAACGTTCTACCTGCTCAGCAAAGTTGGCGTTCTCAGAGAGGAAGCCATAACCCGGGTGAATTGCCACCGCGCCGGTGATTTCAGCGGCGCTAATGATAGCCGGGATGTTCAGATAGCTTTTTACGGACGGAGCCGGGCCAATACAGACCGTCTCATCCGCCAGCAATACGTGTTTTAAATCGCGATCCGCGCTTGAATGCACTGCGACAGTCTTGATACCCAGTTCTTTACAGGCACGAAGAATACGCAAGGCAATCTCGCCGCGGTTAGCGATGACAATTTTATCCAACATGTTCGCCTCGTTATTCGATGACGACCAGCGGCTCGTCAAATTCTACCGGTTGACCGCTTTCTACCAGAATAGCTTTAACGACGCCGGATTTGTCGGCTTCGATCTGGTTCATCATTTTCATGGCTTCAACGATGCACAGGGTATCGCCCGCATTCACTTTCTGGCCGATTTCGATGAACGCTTTCGCATCCGGGCTCGGGGTGCGGTAGAACGTACCAACCATTGGGGAGCGTACGATGTGACCACTGATTTCCGCTGCTGCCGGAGCTTCCATACTTGGAGAGGCAGTTTGTGCGACAGCGTTAGACAGAGCTGGCTGCTGCATCACTGGTGCAGCATAAGCCTGTTGCATCATTGGAAAACTTGCAGCTGGCGCCGCACGGCTGATGCGTACAGACTCTTCGCCTTCAGAAATTTCCAGTTCGGAGATGCCTGATTCTTCAACCAGCTCGATCAGTTTTTTAATCTTACGAATATCCATGAGTGGGTTCCGTACTCTTTGTTTAGTGAGATTGTGACAGGCGTTTTACCGCCGTCTGTATAGCATTTTTATAACAGTGAGTGACAAGATGCCACGCATCTCAGGCGTTGCACTGGGTGCTGATGCCATTACATGAGATTGCCAAACTTGTTAGTCATTGTGCGGCTATCTTCTGTCATTTTCGGGTAAAAGACAAAATATACCTTCAATATGCGATTGTCACCCTTTCCGCGCCGTAAAAACGCTACCGGGGATAGCAAAGGCGCACATTATAACTATTTCGTAGCAATTGGCAGCTAAATACTGGTCTTATCAGGGAAGATAATCAACCGTTAACATGTAAAGAAAATCGGATCGTCCGTGTTTTGCAACGTACTGCACATATCATGAAACTACCGCCACCACTGGCGAAACTTCCTGTAGCGGCAGGCTAACAGCACCGCAGCAAGTGCGGCATAAATAATCGGTTGAGGGGAGATGATTTTAACCGACCACAGATAATGTATGGGTGCCAGGATCGCCACAAGATAGACGAAGTTGTGCAAAAATTGCCAATACTTACCCAGCTTTCGCTGTGCAGATTGCGTGGACGTTAAGGTGAGAGCAAATAATATGACCCAACAGACAATACCCAACATCAAATACGGTCGCGAAATGAATTCCCGCCCCAACAGCGCCAGATTATGAATACCCAGTTCCAGTAACGCGTAGCTGGTTAAATGCAGCGTCGCCCAGGCGAAACACCATAGCCCTAACAGGCGACGAGTGCGTATCAATAATGGCTGTTTAGCGTAGCGCGCGAGTGGAGAGACCAGCAAGGTCGCCAGTAAGAATTTCAGAGCTGTCCTACCGGTAAAGTGCTGGATATCTTTGACCGGATCGGCGCTCAAACCGCCATGATTTACCGCCCAAAAGAGCCAGATTAACGGCAAAAATCCGCCAAGATGCAGGCAAACTTTCAGCCCGGTAATGTGCTTTGCAGTCAGACGCACTTAAAAATTCTCCTGTAGATTAAGACCACGATACAGGGAAGCAACCTCTTCGGCATAACCGTTAAACAACAGCGTGGATTGACGCTGTACGTCCAGAATACCGCCAGCGCCAATAAAACGTTCGGTGGCCTGGGACCAGCGGGGGTGATCGACATGCGGATTCACGTTGGCATAAAACCCATATTCATTAGGCGCGGCCAGGTTCCACGTTGTTGGGGGGCGTTCGCGCGTAAGTTTGATACTCACGATCGACTTTATGCCCTTAAATCCGTATTTCCACGGCACAATTAAGCGGATGGGGGCGCCATTTTGCGGCGGAAGGGCCTTACCATAAACCCCTACGGTAAGCAGGGTTAGTGGATGCATCGCTTCATCCAGGCGTAACCCTTCAACATAGGGATATTTCAGCCCGCCGCCAATAAAGCGATCTTTCTGACCAGGCATTTCATCCGGGGCGTAGCGCGTTTCGAAAGCGACATATTTTGCGTTGCTGGTGGGTTCAACCTGCGCCAGCAGTTTATGTAATGGAAAGCCAATCCACGGCACCACCATTGACCAGGCTTCCACGCAGCGCATCCGATAAATCCGCTCTTCCAATGGGAAACGGGTGGTCAGCGCATCATGATCGAGAGTGAGGGGTTTTGCGACTTCGCCAGTGATTTTCAAGGTCCACGGATCGGTTTTCAGGCTGCCTGCGTTGGCCGCTGGATCCGCTTTGTCGAGACCAAATTCATAGAAGTTGTTGTAGCCAGAAACTTTATCTGCTGGCGTTAAAGGAAGCGAATTTTGCCAGGCGGTGGGCTTGCTGAAATTAAGCGGCTTACCTGCAGGCGCCGGAGGGCGGTCATTACCCTTAAACCAGCTCAGAAGGTCGGCCTGCGCAGCGTGAGGCAAAGACAACGCGGCAGCGCTGATCCCTAATGCTTTCAGTACCTGGCGGCGCTGCATAAAAAAAGCCGACTCGGCGGTGACGTCGGCTTCTGTAAATGGACGTAATTTCTTCATAACAGACTCCCGGCTTACGCGTCATGACAGACAGGGGATGCGTAGTTAATATGGCAGGGAGTCTCTATATATGCCGCGAAATTTTGTTAGTTAAGTGTAAATTTCTGCGCCAATGCCTGTTATTTCACCTTCACCAGGGTACGACCT
>NZ_JAHLQZ010000260.1:0-4385 GCF_018919505.1 Citrobacter sp. S55_ASV_140 | reverse complement strand
CCACCGTGCCCGGGGTCCAGCATAATGACAATCGGACGATCGCGCCCCGCTTTACCCGGCTGCGGACCACTTTGCGCAGGCGGCACCTGTTTATCCAGATCGCCCTTGTTGTAATCTTCAAGCAACGCCAGCAGCGGATCCTGAACATCCTGCGCATTAGCAGGATAAAGATCCATGACCAGACGCTCTTTAAAACCGGCGACGGGGGCCAGGGCAAAGAGTTGCGGCTTCACATTCTGTTTCAGCTCGAACACCATCCGCACGGTCTGCGGGTCAAATTGCCCGACTCTCGCCGACTTAATATAGGGATCGTCAGGACGAATCTGCGCGCCGATGCCCTTAAGCACCGAGTTCAAATTAACGCCTTCAATATCGACAACCACACGCTCAGGATTACTCAGGGCAAACTGTTTGTATTTCAGCAAACGGTTGGATTCCACCGTGACGCGGGTATAACTGGACGCAGGCCAGATACGAACGGCAACGACCTGACTCACGGCAGCCAGACCAACCTGACTGACGCTCAAAAGCCACATAGCACCCGCACCTTGCAGTAAACGACGGCGACTGATTGCTGAATTGGATCCCGACATGCTTCTCCCGAGCAAAAGAAATCTTTATTGAAGTAATACGTAAAACGTCCGAATTGACCGGAAACTTTAACGAATGACGCATAATCTGTCATCTATAAAAGGGTAAACATTCTTTTTATATTCACGGCATTACTGAAAAAAATCTTCGGCATGAGTAAAAATTACGCTTGCGCACAGCACCAAAACAGAATAAAAATACATAAATTACGAATAATCATGCAATGAGGGTGTGCCGTGGTGAAGGAGCGTAGAACCGAACTGGTACAGGGATTCCGCCATTCTGTTCCCTATATCAATACCCATCGGGGAAAAACGTTTGTCATTATGCTGGGCGGCGAAGCCATCGAGCATGAAAACTTTTCCAGTATCGTCAATGACATTGGGCTTCTTCATAGCCTCGGCATCCGCCTTGTCGTAGTCTATGGCGCACGACCGCAGATTGATGCCAATCTTGCGGCGCATCATTATGAGCCGGTGTACCACAAAAATACGCGCGTCACCGACGCTAAAACCCTGGAGCTGGTCAAACAGGCTGCGGGATTGCTCCAGCTTGATATTACCGCCCGCCTGTCGATGAGCCTGAATAATACGCCATTGCAGGGTGCGCATATCAATGTGGTCAGCGGTAATTTTATTATCTCCCAACCGCTGGGCGTTGATGACGGCGTGGACTACTGCCATAGCGGGCGTATTCGTCGTATTGATGAAGAGGCCATTCACCGTCAACTGGACAGTGGCGCGATAGTCCTGATGGGGCCAGTCGCCGTTTCCGTTACCGGTGAGAGCTTTAATCTGACGTCAGAAGAGGTCGCCACGCAGTTGGCTATCAAACTGAAGGCGGAGAAAATGATTGGCTTTTGCTCGTCCCAAGGGGTCACCAACGATGATGGCGATATTATTTCCGAATTGTTCCCTAACGAAGCCCAGGCGCGCGTCGAGTCACAGGAAGAGAAAGGTGACTACAGCTCAGGTACGGTGCGCTTCCTGCGTGGTGCGGTGAAAGCTTGTCGCAGTGGCGTACGCCGCTGCCACCTGATCAGCTATCAGGAAGATGGCGCGTTGCTGCAGGAACTGTTCTCCCGCGATGGCATCGGTACGCAAATCGTGATGGAAAGCGCGGAGCAAATTCGCCGCGCCACCATTAACGATATCGGTGGCATTCTGGAGCTGATCCGTCCGCTGGAACAACAAGGCATTCTGGTCCGCCGCTCCCGCGAGCAACTGGAAATGGAGATCGACAAATTCACCATTATTCAGCGCGATAACCTGACCATCGCCTGCGCCGCACTGTATCCTTTCCCGGAAGAGAGGATTGGCGAAATGGCCTGCGTGGCGGTACACCCGGATTACCGTAGTTCGTCACGTGGGGAAGTATTGCTGGAGCGGATCGCCGCGCAGGCCCGGCAAATGGGGCTGAGTAAGCTGTTCGTACTGACCACCCGCAGCATCCACTGGTTCCAGGAGCGCGGCTTCACGCCGGTGGATATCGACCTGCTGCCGGAAAGCAAGAAAGAGATGTACAACTATCAGCGGCGATCAAAAGTGCTGATGGCTGATTTGGCCTAGGCGTGGCTGCCGGATGCGGCATAACAGCCTCATCCGGCCTACAGCTACATCATGCCGTCATTAAATAATGCTGATAGCCCGCTGCGGCGTTCGGTACGCATGACAATTGCCCCGCCCAATATTCGTTCATCGGCATACAGCGACAGACGGCGGCGCGCGCGGGTTACGGCGGTATAGACCAGCTCGCGGGTAACCACGGGGGAATGCTGGCTGGGTAAAATCAGCGCCGCATGGTCAAACTCAGAGCCCTGCGATTTATGTACCGTCATCGCCCAGGTGGTTTCATGCTCAGGCAAGCGGCTGGGTTGCACCGACTTAATCGAACCGTCCGGCAGCGCAAACCACACCCTCAGCCCTTGTCCGCGATCGAGGGCAATGCCAATATCACCGTTAAATAACCCCAGCGAACTGTCATTGCGCGAAACCATCACCGGTCTTCCCTCATACCAACGACTGTGCGTCGAACGGTGAATTTTACGTTTTTGCGCCATCACCTGCTCAATGCGCTCATTCAAACCGCCTACGCCAAACGGCCCTTCCCGCAAAGCGCATAGCAGCTGATACTCATTGAAGGCCTGAATGATGGCATCCGGCGCGGCGCCCTCATGCAGTAAATCCAGGTAGTGCCCATAACCTGCCAGCGCCTCATCCAGCATCGCGGCGTAATCTTCACTGCTGCGTAACGTGCGTTTTTCGATATCGCTGAATCCCTGCTGGAAAACCGTTTTTACCGCAGCTTTGTCACCGCAATTAATCGCAGCAGCCAATTGACCGATCCCAGAATCACTGCCGAAACGGTAGCTTTTTTGCAGCAGACACAAGCTGTCACGTAACGCCGCCGCCTGAGTACCCGTTCCCGCCGGAATAGCGCTACCGGTCAGGCGACTAAGCTGCCGGGCGCGTTCCGGGGTAAATCCTTCGCTGACAAAAGCACAAATATCCCCGAGCACCGCCCCCGCCTCGACGGAGGCGAGCTGGTCACGATCGCCGAGAAAAATCACCCGCCCGTGCGGCGGTAGGGCATCGATAAGGCGCGACATCATCGGCAAATCAATCATCGAGGCTTCATCCACCACCAGCACATCCACATGCAGCGGATTCCCCGCGTGATGACGCAAGCGCTGGCTGCCGGGCTGAGCGCCTAATAACCGATGCAGCGTACTGGCATCATCGGGAATGCGTTTCTTTTGCTCATCGGTAAGCGGCAGTTCTCGCAACGCCGCTCCCAGCGAGGCGGTCAGACGCGCAGCCGCTTTTCCCGTTGGCGCCGCCAGACGAATACGGCAGCGTTCACCGTCCGCCATCTGGATCAACGCCGCCAGAAGTCTCGCGACCGTTGTCGTTTTTCCGGTGCCCGGCCCGCCGGAGATCACTGATATACGGCGGGTCAACGCCACAGCAGCGGCCACCTTTTGCCAGTTAACGCCTTCCGATGATGGAAACAGCGCCTCCAGCGTGTCAGTCAGCCGTTGTTCATCCACCTCAATGGCGTGGTTAACTTCACTGAAAAAACGCGCCACCGCGCGTTCGTTATGCCACATGCGGTTCAGATACAGGCGATCGCCGTACAGCACCAGCGGGGTCGGTTGCTCGCCATGGCTTACTGCCCCGGAGGCCAGCAAACATTCCGCCCAGTCTTCAGGCTCGCCCATCTCAGCAAGCCAGGCGCTTAACAAAGGATGAGCATCTTCGCGTAAGGATAATCGCGAAAGTGGTAAGCAGACGTGCCCTTCTCCCGCTTCGCGGCTGAGCAATGCCGCAGCCAGCGCAACCGCAGGATTACCATTTCCGGCCACTGCCAGCGCAAACTGGGCATCCAGAGGCCGGAGCTGTTTTTGTTCAACGGCTTCCAGTAATCGTTTCTGGATTGTCATGACATCTCCTCCAGCTCCGCACCGGCAAACATCTCATCCATCAAAGCGATCAATTCTCCGTCTGGTCGGGTGGCGTAAATTCCCTGCTGCGGATCCTCGCCATCAACGCCGCGCAGGAAAAGATAGATAACGCCGCCAAAATGGCGTTCATAGTCATAATCAGCAATGCGATGGCGTAAGTAGCGATGCAGCGCCAGGGTATAAAGTTGATATTGCAGGTCGTAGCGATGCGCCTGCATGGCTGAGGCCATCGCCTGCTGCGTGTAGGCTGCGCTGTCTTCACCCAGCCAGTTAGATTTGTAATCAAGCAGGTAATAACGCCCCTGATGACGAAACACCAGGTCAATAAACC
>NZ_JAHLQZ010000025.1:0-39013 GCF_018919505.1 Citrobacter sp. S55_ASV_140 | reverse complement strand
CTGATGTTATTACGTCGGTAGTAGAAGAGACTACACAAGCATTAAATAATGCTTCTCTAGATTATTCAGGTTTGTCTATTGCTGATAAGAAAATGTGTATTGATCGTAGCTATACACAAAAACAGATTGATAAATATAAGCTTGATGTATGGCAATCAAAGGTTGAAGGGTTAGATCCTAAGCTACGTACTGAGGCTAAGAATGTGATTGGTGATGATTGGGAAATGATTAAGAAGGTCTATGAAGATATAACTAAGACTAAAAGTTGATAGCCTTTGAGAATAGTAACTAGCAAAGCTACTGTACGATGGGGAGCCTTATTGATGGTTCTCTCGTTCACAGATCTTTCACCGTAAAAATTTTTATACCTCTACTGCGTTAATTCTCGCAGACCAAAAACGGTCTACGGCTTCCCCTTCTAACTACCGCACTAATAAGCCTCCTGCTCTAGAGGTGCAAATATGCACCCTTAGACTTAGCTTCACATTTTTGTGAACTTAATTTTAGCCCTGTTTATTTGCACATTTAATTTTAGAGGGACAAAAATGTCCCCCTAGCGATGCAGCCATAGCTGCAACGGTTATCTGATCAATTCGAGGCTACCAGACAGCCTACAGAGCGTTTAAATGGCACAAGGCAGGCAATCACCTTACCTACAGGCTTGGAGGGCTTACAGAGCGTTACAGGAGGGCTAAATATGGCAAGTCAAATTCCACGGGGGAACAGAGCACATTTTTTGTACTCTGCTTACTTCGATACATTTGGTTTTTAATGCTATTTAGTTCTGTATACTTCGAAATAATTAATATCTTGCATTACATCCGCATAATCATATTCACTATAGAATCTATATATTTCTTCTCTTACCCCATCATAAAGCTCATAGTAATCAGGAGAGTTATGGCTTAAGTCCTGCCAGTGTTTAGGGTCATGTATCCAATTAAACCAAGAGTAATCACCAAATTTATTAACTAATTCTGGAAGCATTTCATCGCATAAATGACTTCTCTCTATTATTAGTAGCTTTGCCGTACATTCAAACTCATAACGCATTTTTCCCCATTGTTTATAATTATTTATAGCAAACGCTTTTTGATGTTTATACGATCTATAGAGAGAGTATAAGGCAATAGAAACAACCACAACAATTGTTATTAATAACCATGATTGGATGTACATTATATTTCCTAATTCTGAATTATTACCTTATTTGAGTTTGACACAATCCTTATACCATTTTCAGAACAGTTAGTGCTTTGATACCTTCGGCAGTCTTGCCAGTGACTGCTAAGTTAATCTGGTCAGTTGCAAACTCAATTGCTTCTGCACGAGGATCAGTTGACATGAAAGTGCTAGCAAACTCTTTACGAATCGGCACACCTTCTTGACGAACAGCGGTACGAACAATCTCACGAACCTTAACCATATCACCACTGACAGCAGCAGTGAAAGCATCCAGAACAGCTTTGTGGAACTCAGCACTTAGCCAAGAAGCATAAGCATAGACAATTTCCTCAATTGCCCACGTACCCGGAGTATAACCACCACGTTTTACCACCAAACCGGAAAATTCAGGTTTGGAATATTTAGCAATTAAATCAGTGGTTTGACTGTTTCTAACCCAATCATTAGGAGCCTTAGAGCGAGGGGCTCCAGATACTCGATGAAGTTGGTTCAGGTTATACATCCCTTTTTCGTTTGGAATTACAGTGTGGACTTCGTTATTCCAAAACAAGTGAAGCGGTTTTGCTTTAGCTGGTTCACCAGAAGCCAAACCTTTCGGTTCCTTCGGTAACACTTTCACTGCATCTGATTTAGCCAGACGGGACATTTGTTCTGCGAATAGCTCCTATTCAGTCGCAGGAAAAGAAAAAGGCCACTCAATGAGCAGCCTTGTTTTATATGGTTAGTCTTGTGAATAGCGCTTCATTTTCACACCATAATTACGCAGATCTTCATTAACATCACGGTATTTGTATTCTTTGAAATGCTCGTACACAAGCTTTCTGATTTCCTCGTATTCGGGATATGGCCCAAATAATTGATCTTGTCTGCTTAGTCTGTCCCAATACTCAGGATTGTTAAGCCACTTCACACGGAAGTTTTGTGATAGTTCTTCACGTAACTCAGGCTTTAGATTCTGACAAAGCCAATCCCTATCCAAAATGAGCAGATCTGCTACGCACTCATACTCGTACTTCATCTTTCCCCATCGCCTGTAGTTGTTGACTGCTAAGGCTTCCCACTTTCTGTACAGCTTGTAGTAATGGTTTATTGCTATAGCGACAACAACCAAGCCCACAACAATTAGCCAAATTGGAATATACATTGTTAATCATCCTTGCCATTAGAAAACAAGGATTTAACAACATCCGATCTAACAATAAAATCAGGATGATGTAACAAACTCCAACAACTTTAGCTCTGTGTGCTACTGTGTACGAATGAGATTGCACCATTTACCAACGTTTCATACACTACTTACACATTGTCTCTTGTAAGTTACTGTTTTTACTAGAGCCGGAATATTACGATGGGTAAAAAGCCCCCTTTGCCGATACTTATCACTGGAGGAGGTCGTCGCATCGGCCTCGCCGTCGCATGGCATTTTCTCAATCAAAGACAGCCAGTTATTGTCAGCTATCGGACGTATTACCCGGCCATTGATGGCTTGTGCGAAGCTGGCGCGTTGTGTATCCAGGCTGACTTTTCTACCGATAAAGGCGTGTTAGCCTTTGCCGATGAGGTTAAAAGGCAGACGAACGGTTTGCGCGCCATTGTGCATAATGCCAGTGCCTGGGTTGCAGAAAAGCCGGGCACGCCGCTAACCGAAGTGCTGTCGGCCATGATGCAGATTCATGTCAATACGCCCTACTTACTCAACCACGCCCTGGAAGAGTTGTTACGCGGTCATGGACATGCAGCCAGCGATATTATCCATTTTACGGATTATGTTGTGGAGCGTGGCAGCGACAAGCACATCGCTTATGCTGCCAGTAAAGCGGCGCTGGACAATATGACTCGCTCGTTCGCCCGCAAACTGGCGCCGGAAGTCAAAGTGAATGCGATTGCCCCCTCGCTGATCCTGTTCAACGAGAGTGACGATGCTGAATATCGCCAGCAGGCTCTGAATAAATCACTGATGAAAACGGCGCCCGGTGAAAAAGAAGTCATTGATTTAATTGACTATCTATTGACCAGTTGCTTTGTCACAGGACGTAGTTTTGCCCTTGATGGCGGGCGTCATCTGCGTTAATGCAGTTTAATCCAACAAAAAATCAGCAACCACGCGCTCAGGCTCCAGCACACTACTGACCCGCCGAGCGCGACGGGTAAGCGCATAAAGCCGGTGAAATACCACAGCGAAACGAGGTAGACAAAATAGGGAATAATCGACCACATGCTGAATACAATGGTGGTACGCAACGCCTCGATTCCACGCTCACTGGCCACGATATAATGGGCAATCAACGCGAATGTCGGGAACAGCGGGATTAATCCAGCAATATAGTAATTCTTTGTTTTAGCGAGCAAACCAATCAACACCACCACCAGCGCACCCAGCGCCGCTTTGATAACGAGTCCCATTACCCTGCCTTAACACATCAATAACATCAGTCCCTAGCATAACGGAAGCAATCTTGTTTAGAAAAGATTAATGGAAGGAAAAACGAGGGCGGTGTATGTTGGCGTTTTATTTTCAAAATGAATGATATGAACACCATTGTATTTGTTGAAGATGATCCTGAAGTTGGCTCGCTGATTGCCGCCTATCTGGCCCGGCATGACATTGAGGTTATTCTTGAACCTCGTGGTGATTTGGCCGAGGAGAGAATCCTGCAAGTTCAACCCGATCTGGTGTTGTTAGATATCATGCTGCCGGGCAAAGACGGGATGACAATCTGCCGCGATTTACGTGGACGCTGGCAGGGTCCGATTGTTCTGCTGACCTCTCTGGACAGCGACATGAACCATATCCTGGCGCTGGAAATGGGGGCCTGCGACTACATCCTTAAAACAACCCCTCCGGCCGTACTGCTTGCGCGACTACGCCTGCATTTGCGTCAGAGCGAACATTCAGCCCAGTCTAAAGGTATTCAGGCAGCGACCATCACGCCGCACACAACGCTACGCTTTGGTACACTCGCTATCGACCCAACCAACCGCTCCGTGTTACTCGGCGGCGAGCAAGTCTCTCTTTCCACCGCCGATTTTGAATTATTGTGGGAGCTGGCGACTCATGCCGGGCAGATAATGGACCGCGATGCGCTGCTGAAGAACCTGCGCGGTGTAAGCTATGACGGTATGGATCGCAGCGTTGATGTGGCGATTTCCCGATTACGTAAAAAACTGCTTGATAACGCCACTGAGCCCTATCGAATCAAAACGGTACGCAACAAAGGTTACCTGTTTGCACCGCACGCCTGGGACGACGAGCCACAGAAATAGTGCCATCAGGCCGGTCTCGCAGATCGGCTGGATTTATCACAATACGTTACACCGTCACGAAAAATTGTTTACAGAACAGGCATACAACCGCTACCCGGCTAGTTTCCACATTTTTTGTGTGGCTGCTAACTTCCCCCCTCTCTATAATCCGTTGCGGTCCTGAACCTTATGGTTCAGGTTTATTTCGCAATAACAAAACTCTTTCCGGCATTTCAGGTGCTGAATGAGGCAAGAGGCTACAATATGTTCGTTACGCTCGCGTATATCGCGTTCTTTTTGGTTTGTTCATGGGCAATTTTCAGAATCAACCAAAAAAGTCACTCTCTTTCAAAAAGTGTCTTCATCGCTATTTTTCTTGGTGCCGTTATCGGCTTATCCCTGCATCTCATTGCTGCCGACGACAGTAAAACAGTGATCGGTTGGTATAACGTTATCGGCAATGGCTATGTGAATTTACTAAAGCTGGTTGCGGTTCCGCTGATTTTCATCTCTATTCTCTCAGCCATTAATAAGCTCGAAAATAGTGCAGGCATTGGGAAAATGTCATTAACCATCGTCGGATGCATGCTCTGCCTGGTAATGATTGCCGGGTTTATTGGGCTACTGACTGCGCATGTATTAGGTCTGGACGCCAGCGCATTTGTTCATATGCAGTCCACGCTGACGGCGGATGATGTGAGTAAAACTGCCGCCATTTCACTACCAAAACTGATGACCTCCCTGATCCCCACGAACATTTTCCTCGATCTAACCGGGGCCAGAAGTGTTTCCGTCATAGGCATTGTTATCTTCACGCTACTTGCCGGCGTGGCATTATTAAAGGTCAAACAAGACGCCCCGCAAGAAGGTGAAAAATTAAGTGCCGGCATTAACGCCATCCAGATTTGGGTGATGAAGATGGTACGTATCGTTATTGCCCTCACCCCTTATGGCGTGATGGCATTAATGGCAGGCGTATTTTCCGCGTATCGACTTGAACAATTTGCCAGTCTGTTAGGCTTTATTGCAGCCTGTTACCTTGCCATTCTGATGATGTTTATCGTCCACGCGCTAATACTGGTGCTGAGTGGCAATAATCCGGTTCACTATTTTAAAACCGTCTGGCCAGTATTAACCTTTGCCTTTGTGTCACGCAGCAGTGCGGCATCTATTCCACTGGCTATTACCGCGCAGGAAAAGTTTGGCGTGCAAAACACCATTGCCAATATTGCGGCCTCATTCGGCTCCAGCATGGGTCAAAACGGCTGCGCCGGGATCTATCCGGCTATTATGGTGGCGATGATTGCGCCAACTATTGGCATTGATCCGCTATCGGTGCATTTTTTGCTCGCCATGCTACCTGCGATTGCGCTGGGTTCTATCGGAGTGGCGGGCGTTGGTGGCGGCGGAACATTTGCTGCGCTGATCGTCCTTTCAACGCTGAACTTCCCTGTCGCGCTGGTGGGGATTTTCATTGCTATCGAGCCTGTCGTTGATATGGCCAGAACGGCACTCAACGTGAATGGTTCGATGATGTCAGGCGTACTGGCTAACAGGCTCCTGAAAAAAAGAGCAGAAGAACCGCAACGCGTGAACGCGAATTAATCAGCCTTCCAGTAAGAACTAAGCCTTCCTGTAAACGGAAGGCTTTCTTTTGTGTCAACTGAATGTCAGTCCGTCGTATTTTTTCCAACGGTAATTCACGGCAGAAATAATCCAGCAGCAGATAAAAACGCCAATAATCACAAAGCCGACATTGCCCATATGCTCACTCAAATTGCTGACGGTATCCCATAATCCTCCCTGGAGTGAAAATGCGTCAGAGAGAAGTCCCAACGCCTCCAGTCCACCGATAAGTAGCGCAACAATCACCGAGGTTCCGGTGATGGTCATATTGTAATAAAGCTTGCGCTGCGGCTTATTAAACGCCCATCCATAGGCCTCAACCATCAGGATGCTGTCAAGGCAATCAATCAGCGCCATCCCGCAGGTAAACAGCGCCGGGAAAACTAATATTGACCAGACCGACATGCCACTGGACGCGCTTGAAGCGGAAATACCCAGCAGAGAAATTTCAGTGGCGGTATCAAAACCCAGACCAAACAGAAAACCGACAAAATACATATGCCAGTCTTTACCTACCAGGCGGAAAGCTGAGCGAAAAATCCAGTTCAAAGGACCTGAAACCGTAATATTTTCCGTGTTACCAGCGTAAGTACCGGTGCGTTTAAGATGGCGAAAAGCCTTCCAGACATGGCAGAAGATAATGAGATTGATAGTGGCCAGAATCAGCAGAAATGCGGCAGAGACCGCGGTACCGATAAGACCGCCGACATTCTGAAACCAGGTCATATGCTGCTTAAAAACGCTGGTGGTCAGCGCAATGCCAATGCTTGCCAGCACAACAATGGTGGAGTGACCAAGGGAAAACCAGGCTCCCGTCGTCAGGGCGCGTTTTTTCTGCTGCATCAGTTTGCGCGTCGCGCTATCTATAGCAGCAATATGGTCGGCATCCACGGCATGGCGCAAACCATAGCACCACGCGATTAGACTCAGCGCCAGTAACGACGTGTTGTTGCTAAACGCGGTGAAAGCCCACAGCCACGCCACAATGTTTGCCCCGATGAGTAAAACCATCAACGAAATAATGTTTGGGCGTTTTTTTAATATTGAAAACAATGCGTTCATTGTTTCCAGCCTGTCAAATTTGCGCTAAACAACACACTACACCGCCGTTCATTGATTGATTAATAAAACGTTTACCAGGCTAATGATAACTCTTAAGAATTACCAACCCAGTGTCATAGATCAAAGTTGATTACCACTGATGCGAGTTCCGCCATCGCTCACTCCGCTACGCACAGGGGTATATAGTCGCGTTGTCCCCCTCTTACAAAAACCGGCTTTAACTCCGAAATCAAGAATCAGGCATTGAAGCATTCCGCAGAAGATTATGGGCCAGAGCACTAATGGGCACATTCTTATGTCTCCGTGTGCCATGCTGATTGTGGTTGTTAAATGAGGAAACGCGATGATTGTTTTATGCAAAGCCTGCGGGACATCCTATGAGAAAACGGATTCTCATCCACAACATTGCGCTATCTGTAATGATGAACGCCAGTATGTCCCCGCGACAGGGCAGAAATGGATCGATTTTTCCGCCCTTTGTGCTTCACATACAAATAAGTGGCAACAACACAACGGCGATCTTCTCAGCATCCGCACCGTTCCTGATTTTGCGATTAATCAGCGGGCATTTATTCTACGTACTCCCGAGGGCAATATTCTGTGGGACTGTATTGCTACGCTCGATGATGCAACGAAAATGCTAATAGCGTCTCTGGGCGGGCTTAAGGCTATTGCGATATCACACCCTCACTACTACACAACGATGCAGGACTGGGCTGCAGAATTTAACGCCCCGATTTACCTCCATGCCAGTGATAGCGAGTGGGTGATGCGCAACAGCCCGTGGATTAGATTTTGGCAAGGCGACACCCTTGAACTCGCCCAGGACGTCAGTGTGATACGACTGGGGGGACACTTTTCCGGCGGCTGTGTTTTGCACTGGGCACGAAATGAAGGCCTGGTGCTTTCCGGCGACATCGTTCAGGTCACACCAGGGACGCATGCCGTCTCCTTTATGTGGAGTTACCCCAATATGCTGCCGCTGCCAGCCGCAACGGTCAGCGACATCACTCACCGCCTGAGTACGGTAAAATTTAAACAACTCTACGGCGCATTTGAGGGAAAAGATATTAAGGACAATGCCGATGAAATCGTACGCCGTTCAGGCGAAAAGTATATCTCCTGCCTTAGATAATCGGGCCGTTTACTCTCTCCCTCACTCAGGAAGATGAAAATGGATAGAACTGATAAACCGCCCCCATCAGCGAGAGACTGACTATCACGCTAATAACAAAATAGGTTTTGAATGGCTGCTTTTGTGTTTTATGGCGGAAAATTTGTTGACCCGCTATCGCGCCCCCCCACCCGCCAACAACACCAAACATCAGCAAAGTAGACTCAGGCACCCTGCGCCAGGCCTTACGAGCGGCCATTTTGTCGAGGCCATATAGCGCCATCGTCAGTATATTGGCAACTATTAGCCACATAACCACAGGTTGTGCGGTGAAAATACAGCCTATTGCTGCGAAAATGAGTAGCAAATAACAACAACGATTGAAATTCATATTTTTATATCACAACAATTTTGAGAGTATCAGTACGCATTATATTGCGTATTCGGTGATTTTATATGAAGAAGCTGTTTGTACAGTTTTATCTCCTGCTGTTTGTCTGCTTTCTGGTGATGACCTTACTGGTCGGCCTTGTATACAAATTCACCGCAGAACGCGCGGGCAGACAGTCGCTCGACGATTTAATGAAAAGCTCGTTGTACCTGATGCGCAGTGAACTGCGCGAGATCCCACCACGTGACTGGGGTAAGACGCTAAAGGAGATGGATTTGAACCTCTCTTTTGATCTTCGCGTTGAACCGCTAAATAAATACACGCTGGATGCCCCAACCATGCAGCGCCTGCGCGAAGGCGATATTGTCGCGCTTGACGATCAGTACACTTTTATTCAACGAATCCCGCGCAGCCATTACGTGCTGGCCGTCGGCCCGGTACCCTATCTCTATTTTCTGCATCAAATGCGCTTGCTGGACATCGCGCTGATGGCGTTCATTGCTATTTCGCTGGCCTTCCCGGTGTTTATCTGGATGCGCCCCCACTGGCAGGAAATGCTCCGACTGGAAGCCGCAGCACAACGTTTTGGTGAGGGGCATCTGGGCGAACGCCTCCATTTTGATAACGGTTCCAGTTTTGAGCGTCTTGGTGTGGCGTTTAACCAGATGGCGGACAATATCAATGCGCTGATCGCCAGTAAAAAACAGCTTATTGATGGTATTGCCCATGAGCTTCGGACTCCACTGGTACGCTTACGTTACCGACTGGAGATGAGTGAGAACCTCACCGAGCAAGAATCTCAGGCACTGAATCGTGATATCGGCCAGTTGGAAGCGTTGATCGAAGAGTTACTGACCTACGCCCGGTTGGATCGCCCACAAAATGAATTGAAGCTTAGCGTACCCGACCTGCCCCTTTGGCTGACAACCCATCTTGAGGATGTGCAAAGCGTCAATCCTGACCATGAGGTGCGGCTACGCCATCTTCAGAGTGGCGACTACGGTGCGCTGGATATGCGCCTGATGGAGCGCGTGCTGGATAATCTGCTGAATAACGCCCTGCGCTATTGCCAGTCGACGGTACAAGCCAGTCTGCAGCTGGACGGTAACCAGGCGACACTGATCGTGGAAGACGACGGTCCGGGTATCGCACCTGCGGCGCGTGAACAAGTTTTTGAGCCATTTGTACGCCTCGATCCCAGTCGTGACCGGGCGACCGGTGGTTGCGGGCTTGGGTTAGCCATCGTCCACTCGATCGCATTGGCTATGGGCGGTACGGTCGTTTGCGATGAAAGTGAACTGGGCGGGGCTCGTTTTTCTTTCAGTTGGCCCGTCTGGCATAACATTCCTGAATTTCCCTCTGCCTGACCCATGCCGCTCGGTGGTCAGGCGGCAAATGTTGTGCTATAAAAAAGTATGTTGTAACTAAAATGGTAAAACACATGGCCCGTTACGATCTCGTTGACCGTCTGAACAGCACCTTCCGCCAGATGGAACAGGAACTGGCGCTGCTGAGCGAAAATTTGTTGCAGCAGACGCTGCTGATTGCGCGCGTGTTCTCGTTACCAGAAGTCGTCAAGGAGGCAGAACATGCCCCTTTGCAGAGCATCGATGTAAAACAACATTTAGGCAAAGAGGCTGAATCGCTGGCACTGCGTCACTATCGCCATCTGTTTATTCAGCAGCAATCCGAGAACCGCAGCAGCAAAGCGGCCGTCCGTCTTCCTGGCGTGTTGTGCTATCAGGTGGATAACGCGGCGCAGCGCGCTCTGGAAGAACAAATTCAGCGTATTAACCAGTTGAAAACGACGTTTGAGCGCATTGTCACGGTGGAATCGGGACTGGCGCCGGCCGCACGTTTCGAATGGGTGCATCGCCACCTGCCAGGACTGATTACGTTGAATGCCTATCGTACCCTCACGCTGGTGAAAGAACCCGCCACCCTGCGCTTTGGCTGGGCTAACAAACACATCATTAAAAACCTGAAGCGCGATGAAGTCCTGCAGCAACTGGAAAAGAGTCTGACGTCGCCGCGCAGCGTACACCCATGGACGCGTGAAGAGTGGCAGGCGAAGCTGGAGCGGGAATATCAGGACATCGCAGCCCTGCCACAGCAGGCAAAACTGAAGATTAAAAGACCGGTGAAAGTGCAGCCCATCGCCCGCGTCTGGTACAAAGGAGAGCAAAAACAGGTGCAATACGCCTGCCCGACGCCGCTGATTGCGCTAATCAACAACAACAACGGTATGACCGTACCCGATATCGGCGAGTTACTGAATTACGATGCCGACAACGTTCAGCATCGTTTTAAACCTCAGGCGCAGCCGTTGAGATTGATTATTCCCCGACTGCACCTGTACGTTGCTGATTAACTGCCCGGTCGCATGCTGCCAACCATCAGTTCCGGTCGTACCCAACTGTCGAACTCCGCTTCGGTTAAATATCCCAGCGCCAGGGCAGATGCTTTTAACGTCAGCCCTTCCTTGTGCGCTTTTTTGGCTATCTCAGCGGCTTTGTCGTAACCGATATGGGTATTGAGTGCGGTAACCAGCATCAGCGACTCGTTGAGTAACTGGTCGATTCGCTCACGATTGGGTGCAATACCCGTCGCGCAATGCTCGTTAAAGCTTTCCATCCCGTCCGCCAGCAAACGCACTGATTGCAGGAAGTTGTGGATGACCATCGGTCGATAAACGTTAAGCTCAAAGTTACCTGACGCCCCGCCCATGTTGATGGCAACATCATTGCCCATCACCTGGCAACAAAGCATGGTCAGCGCCTCACACTGAGTCGGATTGACTTTACCCGGCATAATGGAGCTACCCGGTTCGTTTTCAGGAATTGAAATTTCACCAATACCACAGCGCGGACCGGATGCCAGCCAACGCACATCGTTGGCGATTTTCATCAGTGATGCCGCCAGCCCCTTGAGCGCTCCGTGGGCGTGAACCAACGCATCGCAGGTCGCCAGTGCTTCAAATTTATTCGGTGCAGTAACAAACGGCGCGCAGGTAATGACCTTCAACTCATCCGCGACCCGACGAGCATATTCAGGATGGGTGTTCAGTCCAGTTCCCACCGCCGTTCCCCCCAACGCCAGTTCCGCCACATGGGGTAAACTGTTTTCAATGTGTCTGAGGTTATGTTCGAGCATCGCCACCCAGCCGGAAATTTCCTGCCCAAGCGTAAGCGGGGTCGCATCTTGCAGATGCGTCCGGCCAATTTTGACGATATCGGCAAACGCGTGGGATTTATCACTGAGCGTTTTGGTCAACACCGTTAATTGCGGGATCAGTGATTTGCGCAGCGCCAGCAGCGCGGCAACATGCATCGCTGTCGGAAAGACATCATTCGAACTTTGGCTTTTATTAACATCATCGTTGGGGTGAACTTTTCGCTCCATTCCCCGCACGCCGCCCAGCAATTCGCTGGCACGGTTTGCCAGCACCTCATTCATATTCATATTGCTTTGCGTGCCGGACCCCGTCTGCCAAATGGCCAACGGAAACTCATCCCGATGTTTGTCCGCCAATACTTCATCTGCGGCCTGCATAATCGCGGTGGCTTTATCTTCCGCCAGCAGCCCGAGATCTAAATTAACCTTGGCAGCCGCCCGTTTCGTCAGCGCCAGCGCATGGATCAGCAAGACCGGCATTTTCTCCGTAGAGATACGAAAATGCTCCAGCGAACGTTGGGTTTGCGCCCCCCAAAGCTTATCGGCAGGAACATCAATTGCGCCCATTGAATCATTCTCGCGGCGTACCGTTACCATTACCTGCTCCTTACATTAAGAATTGATTAGGTTATGTTTCGACATTGCCCACTTGCATTGGTCTTATCAGTATTAACGAGGATTAAACTGTCGTTTGGTGGTTCGTGCGGAAAAAAAACCGCCCCTAAGGGCGGCTGACGTTACTTAACGCAGCGTGCGCACTGCGACGTCTGAATTTGCTTGAAGAAATCATTACCTTTGTCATCCACCAGGATAAACGCCGGGAAATCTTCCACTTCAATTTTCCAGATGGCTTCCATCCCCAGTTCAGGATATTCCACGCATTCCAGACTCTTGATACTGCCCTGGGCAAGCACCGCTGCGGGGCCGCCAATGCTACCTAAGTAGAAGCCGCCGTGCTTATGGCAGGCATCGGTCACCTGCTGGCTGCGGTTGCCTTTCGCCAGCATGATCATACTGCCGCCCGCGGCCTGAAGCTGGTCGACATATGAGTCCATACGTCCGGCTGTGGTTGGGCCAAGTGAACCAGAGGCATAGCCTTCCGGCGTTTTTGCCGGACCGGCGTAATAGATCGGGTGATCTTTAACATACTGCGGCAAACTTTCACCGTTATCCAGACGTTCTTTCAGTTTCGCATGCGCAATATCACGACCAACAATAATGGTTCCGTTGAGTGACAGACGCGTGGACACCGGGTACTGCGACAACTGGGCCAGGATCTCTTTCATCGGCCGATTGAGGTCAACGCGCACCGCTTCGCCTTCGCCCGCCTGGCGCAGCTCTTCTGGTATGTATTTACCCGGATTATGCTCAAGTTTTTCGATCCAAATGCCTTCACGGTTGATTTTAGCTTTGATATTTCGATCGGCGGAGCAAGAAACACCCATACCAACCGGACACGACGCGCCGTGACGCGGCAGACGGATCACGCGGATATCATGAGCGAAGTACTTCCCGCCAAACTGCGCGCCCAGCCCCAAATTCTGCGCTTCTATCAACAGTTCTTTTTCCAGCTCCACATCGCGGAATGCCTGACCATGCTCGTTACCTTCGGTCGGCAGTTCGTCGTAGTATTTCGCCGAAGCCAACTTGACGGTTTTCAGCGTCGCTTCCGCCGACGTTCCACCAATCACAAACGCGATATGATACGGCGGACAAGCCGCTGTTCCCAGCGTACGCATCTTCTCGACCAGGTAATTTTTTAATTTGCCCGGCGTGAGCAGCGCTTTGGTTTCCTGGTACAGATAGGTTTTGTTCGCCGAACCACCGCCTTTAGCAATACACAAGAATTTGTATTCATCGCCGTCAACGGTATACAGATCGATCTGCGCCGGCAGGTTAGTGCCAGTGTTCACTTCTTTATACATATCCAGCGCGGCGTTTTGCGAATAGCGCAGGTTGTCTTCGATGTAGGTGTTATAGACCCCTCGTGCCAGTGCCGCTTCATCTCCGCCGCCGGTCCAGACACGCTGACCTTTTTTACCCACGATTATCGCTGTGCCGGTATCCTGACAGGTCGGCAAAATACCTTTCGCCGCGATGTCGGAGTTACGCAGGAATTGCAGGGCCACATATTTGTCGTTTTCGCTGGCCTCAGGGTCACGCAGGATATCAGCAACCTGCTGCTGATGCGCAGGACGCAGCATAAACGAAGCATCATGAAAAGCCTGACGAGCCAGCAGGGTTAGCGCTTGCGGCGCGACTTTAATAACCTCCTGCCCTTCGAATTCGGCAACGGAGACATAGTCGCTGGTCAGCAGATAGTATTCGGTATCATCCTTTTTAAGCGGGAAAGGATGCTGATAATGAAAGGGTTTGTTTGACATTGTGCTCTCACTTACTGCTAGGTCTGGTTATTCTCTGGGCAGATGTTCCATTGCCCTGCTTCCCTGCCGTAAGTCGGGTTGGAGAAGGCAAGGCTTTCTGCAACCGGAAATACTCAGGGTATTAAAAGCGAGTCACCATATCCTACACAATTTTTTAACAAAAACTGAGACAAGTACGACTTTTTACATGCGCAGGTTACTTCCCTCAGGGTTTCTTGGTTTAATAGCCAGAGAAAATTCCACATTCAAACAGGGCTTGAGAATGCAAAAACTCATCAACTCAGTGCAGAACTACGCCTGGGGAAGTAAAACTGCGTTAACGGAACTTTATGGGATTGCCAACCCAACTCAGCAACCGATGGCTGAACTTTGGATGGGGGCGCACCCAAAAAGCAGTTCGCAGGTTCAGAGCGCTGATGGTCAGACGGTTGCTTTACGCGACGTTATTGAACGCGATAAATCCGCGCTATTAGGTGATGCCGTTGCCAAACGCTTCGGTGAACTGCCCTTCCTGTTTAAAGTGCTCTGCGCCGCGCAACCCCTTTCGATTCAGGTTCATCCTAACAAGCACAATTCTGAAATCGGGTTTGCCAAAGAAAACGCCGCCGGGATCCCAATGGATGCCGCCGAGCGCAACTACAAAGATCCTAACCACAAACCAGAACTGGTTTTTGCTTTGACGCCTTTCCTGGCAATGAACGCATTTCGTGAGTTCGCCGAAATTGTTGCGTTATTACAACCCGTTTCCGCCGCGCATCCGGCTATTGCGCATTTCCTGCAGGAGCCGAGTGCAGAGCGTCTGAGCTATCTATTCGCCAGTTTGCTGAATATGCAGGATGAGGAGAAATCCCATGCTCTGGCGATACTGAAATCGGCGCTGAACAGCCAGCAGGGTGAACCCTGGCAAACCATCCGCCTGATCGCCGACTTCTACCCTAACGACAGCGGACTCTTTTCCCCACTGCTGCTCAACGTGGTTAAACTCAATCCCGGCGAGGCCATGTTCTTGTTTGCTGAAACCCCGCACGCCTACCTGCAGGGTGTGGCGCTGGAGGTGATGGCTAACTCAGATAACGTGCTGCGCGCCGGACTGACGCCAAAATATATTGATATCCCGGAACTGGTCGCCAACGTTAAATTTGTCGCTAAACCTGCAAACCAGTTGCTGACCACACCGGTTAAAACGGATGGCGAACTGGACTTCCCCATTCCGGTCGACGATTTCGCCTTCTCCCTACATGAGTTAACGGCCACTGGCGCAGAGATCGGCCAGCAAAGCGCCGCAATTCTGTTCTGCATTGAGGGTGAAGCCGTGTTGAGCAAAGGTGAGCAGCGTCTGGTACTGCAGCCGGGTGAGTCGGCCTTTATTAGTGCGAATGAATCGCCGGTCAACGTCAGCGGCAAGGGCCGTTTAGCTCGGGTTTATAACAAGCTGTAGCAAGATACTGATATTTTTAACAACTCTTGCTAAGCTGTAGTGAGTTAAAGACAAGTCACTCCTCCAGGCGTCTTCAAACGCCTGGTTTTATTTTATGGATATCAAAATGAAAAAATCGCTGGTAGCTGCGGGTGTAGTGGTTGCACTGGGTATCGTCTGGACGGGCGGCGCCTGGTACACAGGTAAAAAACTCGAAACGCATCTCGCCGAGATGGTGACACAGGCAAACAATCAGTTGAAACGCTACTCCCCTGAGGCGGGAATTGAACTGAGTTATCAAAACTATCAGCGCGGCGTGTTCAATAGCCAACTGCAACTGGTGGTTAAACACATCACCGGGCAGCAAGATTCCTGGCTGAAGCCGGGGCAAAGCATCGTCCTTAATGAAACGGTTGATCACGGCCCTTTCCCACTGGCACAGCTGAAGTCGCTGAATCTGGTTCCCGCTATGGCCTCGGTGAAAACAACGTTGGTGAATAACGACGTCACCAAACCACTGTTCGACATTGCCAAAGGTGAAACGCCATTCATCATTAACTCCCGTATCGGTTACAGCGGCGATACCCGCTCCGATCTCTCCCTCAAACCGCTGAACTACGAGAATGGCGATGAAAAAGTGGCCTTCAGCGGCGGGGAATTCCAGTTTACGGCTGACAAAGACGGTAATGCGGTTTCGCTGACTGGCGATGCGCAAAGTGGTCTGGTTAATGCGGTCAATGAGTACAACCAGAAGGTACAAATTACCTTCAATAACCTGAAAACTGAAGGTTCCAGCAGTATCGCCAGCTTTGGTGAGCGTATTGGCGACCAGAAGTTGTCACTCGAAAAACTGTCAATTTCAGTCGAGGGTAAAGAGCTGGCGGTTCTGGAAGGCATGGGTATCGATGGTAAATCCGATCTGATCAACGAGGGTAAAACCGTCAACAGCCAGCTGGATTACACTCTGAACAGCCTTAAACTGCAGGGCCAGGATATGGGTAGCGGCAAACTGACGCTGAAAGTGGGTCAGATTGATGGTGAAGCCCTGCACCAGTTCAGTCAGCAGTATAGCGCCCAGACCAAGGCGTTGATGTCACAGATAGATGTGGTGCAAAACCCGGAGCTATATCAGCAGAAAGTCACCGAAGCCTTCTTTAATGCCCTGCCGATTCTGATGAAAGGCGAACCGGTTATCACCATTGCGCCACTGAGCTGGAAAAATGCGAAAGGTGAAACCGCCTTTAATCTCTCTCTACTGCTGAAAGATCCGACCGCAAACACCGTGGAGCCGCAAACGCTGGCCCAGGAAGTGGATCGCTCCGTCAAATCACTGGACGCTAAGCTGACGATCCCTGTCGACATGGCGACTGAATTCATGACGCAGATTGCCAAACTGGAAGGATATCAGCAGGAAGAAGCGGCGGGTCTGGCGAAGCAGCAGGTTAATGGCCTCGCGGCGATGGGTCAGATGTTCCGTATTACGACGCTGCAGGACAACGTTATCGGTTCCAGCCTGCAATATGCGAACGGTCAGGTAACACTGAACGGACAGAAAATGTCGCTGGATGAGTTTGTTGGCATGTTCGGTATGCCTACCTTTGCTGAGCCGGACGCGCCTGCTGCCCCGCAACAGTAAATACCCCTTACGACAGGCCCGATAACTTTGCTTATCGGGCTTTTTTTATTTCGTGACGACCAGTCGGGCGGCAAGCGTCAGATTGCGCGAATGGCTTTCATCGTGGCCAATGCGTTGTAGCATGCGTTCCGCAAGGGTGTATCCCATTTCACGGGCAGGCGTGCAGGCCCAAATAATGGGAATATCATCCAGCGCGCTTTCCGCCACATCGGCAAATCCGGCCAAGGATATTTGCTGTTCAAAGTAGCGATCTACGCCTGTTTCACCACTCTGTCGCCCTGCTCTCATCAGGCCAAACCAGGCGCCTACGGCAATGGTTTCGTTGTAGCACACCACCGCACTGATTGTGGGATTCCGGCGTAACAGCGCCGTCACCTCTTCCGCGGCCTGCTTTTGGCTGGATGAACACTCCAGCACCCAGTCGCTATGAAACGGCAAACCATACTTTAACAATGTCGCACAATAGCCGCCGACGCGCTCTGCCCTGGTTAATGAAGAGCTTTGCCCGCCCAGCCAGGCAATGCGCTGATGCCCATGACGTATCAGTTGTTCAACCAGAAGTTGCGCGGCCTGCATGTTATCAGGTCTGACGGTGTCAACGTCATCCATATAGCTGGCGCGTGACGCAAACACCACCGGGATCCCTTTCTCAGCGGCCAGTTGCTGTAGCGCGTCACTGCTGCCCGCGGCCCCGGCGATCACCACGCCATCAACCCCTTGATTAAGTAACAGGGTGAAGCGCTGTGTCAGCTGTTCGCCGTCTTTACCGCCGTGCAGTAAGAAGACCATGCGCCCCTGAGCTTCTAATGCTTCCGTCAGCCCCGCCGTTAGCTCGGCGTAAAACGGCGTAGAAAGATCGCGCACGATCAACCCCACTACCCCGCTCTGCCCACCGCGCAGGGCTGATGCTTGGCGATTACGCACAAACCCCAGTTGCTCAATGGCAGCATTTACCCGTTCACCGGTTGCTGATGAAATACGTCCTTTGCCACTGAGTACCAATGAGACGGTACTGACCGAAACACCCGCAGCCAGCGCAACATCATGGATCGTTATTTTTTTGGCTATAGCCATAAAAACAGAAAACTCCCTGATAACGTGACGGATAAAACGTTTTATCAATCACTTATATTTATACCCCCTATTATCGTTCGATAATGTGATTTATACCGCACTAAAATTAGGTAAAACGTTTTATCTTCTCGCCATCATTAGCCAGCCTGATTTAACAAGGAGTCGTTTAATGACGACGAGAACCACACCAAAAATAACGTTATGGGAATTTTTCCAGCAGCTGGGCAAAACTTTTATGTTGCCCGTGGCTCTGCTCTCATTTTGCGGGATCATGTTAGGGATCGGCAGTTCGTTAAGCAGCCACGATGTCTTAACGTTAATCCCGGCGTTAGGAAATCCGGTGCTACAGGCCATCTTTACCTGGATGAGCAAGGTTGGCTCATTTGCGTTTAGCTTCCTACCGGTGATGTTCTGTATTGCCATTCCTCTTGGCCTGGCGCGCGAGAACAAAGGTGTGGCGGCGTTTGCTGGTTTTGTCGGTTACGCGGTAATGAACCTTGCCGTCAACTTCTGGTTAACCGCAAAAGGTATCTTACCCACCACTGATGCGGCGATCCTGAAAGCCAACAACGTGCAAAATATTCTGGGGATTCAGTCGATCGACACCGGGATCCTCGGCGCCGTCATCGCCGGGATCATCGTCTGGATGCTGCATGAACGCTTCCATAACATTCGTCTGCCGGATGCTCTCGCCTTCTTCGGCGGCACTCGCTTCGTTCCCATCATCTCCTCGGTAGTGATGGGCCTGGTCGGTCTGGTCATTCCCCTGATTTGGCCGGTTTTCGCCATGGGCATTACCGGACTCGGTCACATCATCAACAGTGCAGGTGAATTTGGTCCTATGCTGTTTGGCACCGGCGAACGTCTGTTGCTGCCTTTTGGCCTGCATCATATTCTGGTGGCATTGATTCGCTTTACCGAAGCCGGCGGCACGCAGGAAGTCTGTGGTCATAGCGTGAGCGGCGCACTGACTATTTTTCAGGCTCAATTGAGCTGCCCGACAACCCAAGGCTTCTCTGAAAGCGCAACTCGCTTCCTGTCCCAGGGTAAAATGCCAGCGTTCCTCGGCGGGTTACCGGGTGCAGCGTTAGCGATGTATCACTGCGCACGTCCAGAGAATCGTCATAAAATTAAAGGGTTATTAATTTCCGGTCTGATTGCCTGTGTAATTGGTGGTACGACCGAACCTCTTGAGTTCTTGTTCCTGTTCGTGGCCCCGGTTCTGTATGTGATTCACGCTTTGCTTACCGGCCTCGGCTTCACCGTGATGGCGGTGCTTGGCGTTACCATCGGTAACACTGACGGTAACCTGATCGACTTCGTGGTGTTCGGCATCCTGCATGGATTGTCTACCAAGTGGTATCTGGTCCCTGTCGTCGCGGCTATCTGGTTCGCGGTGTATTACGTTATCTTCCGCTTCGCCATCACGCGCTTCAATCTGAAGACACCGGGTCGCGAAGTCGAAATGGCCAGCACTATCGAAAAAGTGATGGCTGGAGCGCCAGGTAAATCGGGATACAACGTGCCAGCTATTCTGGCGGCGTTGGGCGGCGCGGAAAACATTGTTAGCCTGGATAACTGCATTACTCGTTTGCGCTTGTCAGTAAAAGATATGTCGCTTGTTAACGTACAAGCTCTGAAGGACAATCGTGCCATTGGCGTAGTACAACTCAATCAGCATAACCTCCAGGTTGTTATTGGTCCGCAGGTCCAGTCAGTGAAAGACGAAATCGCGGTTCTGATGAATACCGTACAGGCTTAAGGACAACACTATGTTTGATTTTTCAAAGGTTGTGGACAGACACGGCACCTGGTGTACCCAATGGGATTACGTCGCCGACCGTTTTGGCTCAGCCGATCTGCTACCGTTCACCATCTCTGACATGGATTTTGCCACTGCCCCCTGCATTCTTGAGGCGCTTACCCAGCGCCTGTCCCATGGCGTATTGGGTTATAGCCGTTGGAAAAATGATGAATTTTTGGCGGCCATTCAGCACTGGTTTCTTACGCGTCACAATACCAAAATCGATCCTCAGTCGCTGGTATATGGTCCCTCGGTCATCTATATGGTGTCAGAGCTGATTCGCCAGTGGTCTTCCGCGGGTGATGCGGTGGTTATCCACACTCCGGCTTACGACGCGTTTTACAAAGCTATCGAGGGTAATCAGCGCGTGGTACGCGCTGTCGAACTGGAAAAACGCACTGACGGTTGGTACTGCGACATGGTCGCGCTGGAGAGTGCCCTGTCTCGTCCAGAGAGCAAAATTCTTCTGCTCTGTAGCCCACAAAATCCGACGGGTAAAGTGTGGACACGTGATGAGCTGGAAACCATGGCGGAACTGTGCCAGCGCCATGGTGTAAAAGTTATTTCCGATGAGATCCATATGGATATGGTATGGGGAGATCACCCACATATTCCCTGGAGTAACGTCGCACGTGACAGCTGGGCGCTGCTCACTTCCGGTTCAAAAAGTTTTAATATTCCGGCACTGACCGGGGCTTACGGGATGATTGAAGACGCTCAAAGTCGTAACGATTATCTCAGCGCATTAAAAGGTCGCGATGGTCTTTCCTCGCCGGCGGTACTGGCGCTGACCGCTCATATTGCCGCCTATCAACAGGGCGCAAGCTGGCTTGATGCGCTGCGGGATTACCTTGCCAGCAACCTGCATTACGTCTCACGCGAGCTTAATGCCGCATTCCCCGAACTGAGCTGGCAGGTTCCGCAATCTACCTATCTGGCGTGGATTGACCTGCGTCCGCTCAACATTGATGATCGCGAATTGCAGGAAGCGCTTATCCACCAGCAGAAAGTCGCCATCATGCCAGGATACACCTACGGCGAAGAAGGACGCGGTTTTGTGCGCTTGAATGCCGGATGCCCGCGCTCAAAACTTGAAAAAGGCGTTCAGGGATTGATTAACGCCATCCGTACAATTCGTTAAGCAGGTTTGCGCAATGAAAACCTCATTGCGCGCCTTATCAGCCTGACGCCTCCTCCATTAAGCCAGCGTCAATCATTCACCGTGGATAATCCCGCTTTCATTCCCGGTACCAGAATAACTTTTCGACACCCATCTTCCCGTTTCTCAAAAATTTCATATCCTCTTGCGGCATCTTCCAGCGGCATATGGTGCGTCACAATCTCTTCAGGGGTAAGCAATCCCTTCTCTATCAAATTAAGCAGATCAGGTAAGTAAGCATGCACATGTGTCTGCCCCATTTTGAACGTCAATCCCTTATCAAAAGCATCACCAAACATGAATCCGTGGATAAAACCGGCGTAAACGCCAGGGACGCTGACAATTCCTCCCCGGCGCACTGCCGCAATGCATTGCCTGAGCGCTTTTCCGCTACTGCCTTCAATTTTTAATGTGCTGAGTACAGTTTCAGTGAGGCTCCCTTTTGCCTCAAAACCGACGGCATCAATCACCGCATCCACGCCACGATGACCTGCCGTGTTATCAATAATCCATTTTGCGGGATCCTCGTTTTTATCAAAGTTAATGGGAATCGCACCATAGCGTTGTCGTGCAAATTCAAGGCGGTAATCGTTATGATCAATGATAAATATCTGTTCGGCACCGTTGAGACGAGCACAGGCAGCTGTTAATAACCCTACCGGTCCAGCGCCAAAGATAGCAACGCTGGAGCCTGGCTTAATGTCGGCATTCTTCACAGCCTGCCATGCCGTCGGTAAAATATCAGACAGAAAAAGAACCTTTTCATCTGCCAACGTATCCGGCACTTTGAATGGACCTGTGTTCGCTTTTGGCACCCGAACATATTCGGCCTGACCGCCAGGAATACCGCCGTACAGATCGCTGTAGCCAAACAGTGCCGCCGGTGGCGTGATATTCTTGCGGTTCAGCGCTGCGCCGTTGCCACTGTTAGTGCTTTCACACGCGGCATACTGATGAAGTTGACAGAAAAAACATTCGCCACAGGCAATGACAAAGGGTACCACCACGCGATCACCTTTACTTACAGCCGTCACTTGCGATCCCGTTTCAACCACTTCGCCCATAAACTCATGACCAAATATATCGCCATGATGAATTCCAGGGATCTTACCGCGATAAAGATGCAGGTCCGAACCGCATATAGCTGTCGCAGTAACACGCAGAATGATATCATCCGGCTCTTCTATGCCGGGATCTGGCATATTATCAACGCTAACATGATGAGGGCCATGATAAGTCAGTGCTTTCATCATTTTTCTCCTTTAAGTCATCATCTTAAAAGTAAAAAATTATCGTATTTGGCTGGTTCCTTCATTATTTAAGTTAACCATGTTTTCGCTCCGTATTGTTTTTGCCCAAAAGAGTAGTAAGCGTAGAACAAAATGAATACCATGACATTTAATAATGTCATTTTAAGACTGAGCGGAACGCTTCGGTTTTATTGCGATCTATTTATAATTTAAGAAAATTTACAAGAATAATCCTGATCAGGCAATTATGCCTTTATTCCTTCTAAATCTCAGACGGTTACAGCAATTTATTAATTAAACGTCAACCATAATAAGCGAAGCGGTATTTACCGCAATCCATTGAAAATTATCAATACGGACTGATTCGCCTATCAACATTAAATTTGACTTAATACAAATAGCCGCTAACTTTAAGCCTTGAACAACGACGGATACGAAATTATTTTTTTGTATCTGACTGACATAACCGATATATGAGGTGATATATGGCAGAGCATCGTGGTGGTTCCGGTAACTTCGCAGAAGACCGAGAAAAAGCATCAGAAGCGGGCCGTAAAGGCGGTCAACATAGCGGTGGTAACTTCAAAAACGATCCGCAACGCGCATCTGAAGCTGGCAAAAAAGGTGGACAAAGCAGCCACAGTGGTGGCCGTAAGTCTGACAACTCCTGATAGTTAGCGTTATTTTCATCTTTTAATGAAAAGAGTGTCCTGCGGGTCTGTATGAGGCTCGCAGTTATTTTTAACCTCTACAGGATATTAATATGCATATGAAAAGCATTGAAGACGTATTTATTCACTTACTTTCAGATACCTATAGCGCCGAAAAACAATTAACGCGCGGACTGGCTAAACTCGCCAGAGCCGCATCAAGTGAAAAGCTCAGCAAAGCCTTTAATGCCCACCTGGAAGAAACTCAGGGGCAAATTGAACGTATTGACCAAATCGTTGAGCAAGAGCCGGGAATTAAGATTAAACGCATGAAATGTGTGGCGATGGAAGGCTTAATTGAAGAGGCTAATGAGGTTATTGAAAGCACCGAGAAAAATGAAGTACGCGATGCGGCATTAATCGCAGCCGCACAGAAAGTGGAACATTATGAAATTGCCAGCTACGGCACACTGGCAACCCTGGCAGAACAACTTGGATATAAAAAAGCCGTAAAACTCCTCGCAGAAACGCTTGAAGAAGAGAAACAAACCGATCTGAAATTAACCGATCTTGCGGTTGGTAACATTAATAAAGACGCTGAAAAACGATAACCATACTGACACGAGGAAATTACGATGAATCACTTAGAACATTACCATGACTGGCTACGCGATGCGCACGCGATGGAAAAGCAAGCGGAGTCAATGCTGGAATCGATGGCGAGTCGTATCGATAATTATCCTGATTTGCGTGCCAGAATTGAGCAACATATTAATGAAACAAAACGGCAAATTACTCTGCTGGAAGAGATCCTCGATCGAAACGATATCTCGCGCTCTGTATTAAAAGACTCAATGAGTAAAATGGCGGCTTTTGGCCAGTCGATTGGCGGCATGTTTCCTTCTGACGAAATTGTAAAAGGCGCAATTAGCGGCTATGTATTCGAGCAATTTGAAATAGCCTGCTACACATCGCTTTTGGCCGCCGCAAAAAAGGTCGGTGATACCGCCTCTATCCCCGCTATCGAAACGATTCTGGCAGAGGAACGTGAGATGGCCGACTGGCTGATTAAACATATTCCGCAAACGACAGAACAATTTCTCTTACGGTCTGACGCTGACGGCGTTGTAGCCAAAAAATAATCTCATTACGCTCTGCTTCAGGCAGAGCTTCCTCGGATGGGGTCTGTACCGTGCCTGAACTTGACGCTTTTTATTTAGCCCGTTTTCAGTTCGCCTTCACTGTCTCTTTCCATATTCTTTTTCCCGCGATTACGATTGGACTGGCCAGCTATCTGGTGGTGCTGGAGGGGATGTGGCTGCGCACGCGAAACAATCTCTGGCGCTCGCTCTATAATTTCTGGCTGCAAATCTTCGCCGTCAATTTTGGGATGGGCGTCGTATCCGGCCTGGTAATGGCTTATCAGTTTGGTACCAACTGGAGCGGCTTTTCGCAATTTGCCGGCAGTATTACCGGACCACTGCTGCTTTATGAAGTCCTGACCGCCTTTTTCCTCGAAGCGGGCTTCCTTGGCGTAATGTTATTCGGCTGGAATAAAGTATCTCCAGCGCTGCATTTCTTCACCACCTGTATGGTGGCGCTGGGCACGTTGCTATCTACCTTTTGGATCCTGGCTTCCAACAGTTGGATGCAAACACCTCAAGGTTTTAGCCTCGAAAATGGGCATGTCATTCCCCAGGATTGGCTGGCTATCATATTTAACCCTTCATTTCCGTATCGCTTATTGCATATGTCGATTGCTGCTTTTCTGAGTAGCGCGATGTTCGTTGGCGCATCTGCCGCCTGGCATTTACTCCGCGGTAACGATACCCCTGCCATTCGTAAAATGTTTTCGATGGCGTTGTGGATGGCTCTGATTGTCGCCCCTATTCAGGCCGTTGTTGGAGATACGCATGGCCTCAATACCCTTGAGCATCAGCCTGCGAAAATAGCGGCCATTGAGGGACACTGGGAGAATCCCCCCGGAGAGGCGACGCCGTTGACGCTGTTTGGCATGCCTGACATGGAGGAAGAGCGCACCAAATACGCTCTGGCGATCCCTGCGCTGGGCAGTCTGATTCTGACCCATAGCCTGGACAAGCAGGTTCCAGCGCTGAAGGATTTTCCCAAGGAAGATCGCCCCAACTCCGCAATTGTATTTTGGTCGTTTCGCATCATGGTTGGCATGGGCGTGTTGATGATCGCCCTGGGTATCTGCAGTGTCTGGTTACGTTGGCGCAAACGCCTGTACCATTCCCGCCCATTCCAGTGGTTTGCGCTTTTGATGGGGCCTGCCGGACTATTGGCCTTACTGGCCGGCTGGGTGACCACGGAAGTTGGCCGCCAGCCCTGGGTCGTATACGGTTTTTTGCGCACGAGGGATGCCGTTTCATTGCACAGCACAACGCAAATGGTCATCAGTTTGCTGGTATTTATCGTCGTTTATAGCACCGTCTTTGGCGTGGGTTATCACTACATATTCAGGCTGATTAAAAAAGGACCTCAGCCGGTCAGTGAACTGACCTCACAAACCGATGGCACCCCTGCGCGTCCGCTTTCCGCCGCAGAACCGGTAACGGATGAAGAGGAGAAAATCTGATGGACATCGATATCACCGTAATCTGGTTTATTATCATTGTCTTTGCCACGCTGATGTACATCGTAATGGACGGTTTCGATTTGGGCATTGGTATGTTGTTTAGCATTGTACATGCCCCCAGCGAGCGAGATGTGATGGTGAACAGCGTGGCCCCCGTCTGGGACGGGAACGAAACCTGGCTGGTGCTCGGTGGTGCCGGTCTCTTTGGCGCATTCCCTCTGGCTTATGCTGTGATTGCTGACGCACTGGCAATTCCACTCACGATGATGCTAATTGGGTTGATTTTTCGCGGCGTGGCATTTGAGTTTCGCTTTAAAGCCACACCTTCGCATCGGCTATTTTGGGACTACGCCTTTGCCGGCGGCTCGTTGCTGGCGACCGTGAGTCAGGGTATCGTTGTTGGCGCCATGATTAACGGCTTCGATATAGCAGAACGACGCTTTGCCGGGTCGGCCTTGGATTGGTTGACCCCATTTAATGTGTTTTGCGGACTCGGACTGGTTGCCGCCTATCTGTTACTCGGCACCACCTGGCTGATAATGAAAAGCGATGGCGCGCTTCAGGAACGGATGCGTAAATTAACGCGCTATGTTTTGCTCGCTCTGCTGGCGGTTATTGCCGTGGTCAGCATCTGGCCCCCCCTTAGCTGGCAATACATCGCAGAGCGCTGGTTCACGCTACCTAATTTCTACTGGTTTGTGCCGGTCCCCATTCTGGTGACGATATTCAGCCTGTGGATTTGGCGTCTGAGCAGCGACAACACCAGCCATGCACGACCTTTTATCCTGACGCTGGGATTGATCTTTCTGGGTTTTAGCGGCTTAGGCATCAGCCTGTGGCCCTATATTATTCCGCCGCATATTACCTTATGGGATGCGGCGGCTCCTCCTGCAAGTCAGATGTTTATGCTGGTTGGCACGCTTATTATTATTCCGGTCATTCTGATGTATACGGCATGGAGCTACTATGTCTTTCGCGGCAAAGTATCTGACGGAGAAGGCTACCATTGACCAGGATAGCACGCCGATCGCCTGACTCATTGAAAATCTGAAATAAATGCCCACAATGTGACCCTTTTACAAAGTGTTGGCGCGCTTTATTCAAAGTTATTAGAGAATTATGATTCTGTTGTATAATGCCCTGCACTTTACCTAAAAATACGAGTGCGACCATGATTGATACTTCTCTCCCCTTAACCGACGTCCATCGCCATCTTGATGGTAACATCCGTGCCCAAACGATCCTCGATCTGGGTCGCCAGTTCAATTTAACCCTCCCGGCACAGACGCTGGAAACATTGATCCCTCATGTGCAAGTGACGTCAACCGAGCCTGATTTGGTCAGCTTTTTATCCAAACTGGACTGGGGCGTAAAGGTTCTGGCCTCGCTGGACGCCTGCCGCCGCGTCGCGTTTGAAAATATTGAGGATGCCGCACGTAACGGCCTGCACTATGTTGAACTACGTTTTTCCCCTGGCTACATGGCAATGCCCCATCAACTCCCTGTAGCAGGCGTGGTTGAAGCCGTTATTGCAGGCGTGCGCGAAGGCTGCAAGGCCTTTGGCGTTGAAGCGCGTTTAATTGGCATTATGAGTCGTACCTTCGGCGAAGCCGCCTGCCTGCAGGAACTTGATGCGCTGTTAGCACACCGTGACCATATTACTGCGCTGGATCTGGCGGGTGACGAACTGGGCTTCCCGGGTAGTTTGTTCCTGTCACATTTCAACCAGGCACGCGATGCAGGCTGGCATATCACCGTCCATGCCGGCGAAGCCGCGGGACCAGAAAGTATCTGGCAGGCCATTAAAGAATTGGGCGCTGAACGCATTGGTCATGGTGTTAAAGCGGTCGAAGATCGCGCATTGATGGATTATCTCGCCGAACACCGTATCGGCATTGAATCCTGCCTGACATCGAACATCCAGACCAGCACCGTCGCTACGCTGGCGACCCATCCGCTGAAAATATTTCTTGAACATGGCGTTGTGGCCAGTCTGAATACGGACGATCCGGCTGTTCAGGGTGTCGATATTATTCACGAGTACACCATTGCCGCTCCTGCCGCAGGTTTAACTCGCGAACAGATCCGCCAGGCGCAAATCAATGGTCTGGAAATGGCATTCCTGAGTAACGAAGAGAAACGTACGCTGCGCGAGAAAGTCGCGGCAGCGTAACGCTTGTCCGGCCTACGTGGCGTTGCATTGTAGGCCGGAGCAAATGCCGGGGCATCCGCCATCCGGCATGAGCCTTATCAGGCAAGGCAAAGCGTGGAGCGGTGTTTTGCGGACTCAAGGCCAAGCTCAATCAGCTCCATAATCTGGATAGCTTGTCTCGCCGGGACCGGGTTTTCACCATTACCGTTCAGCGCATCACGGATGCCTGCATAGTACGCCGGGTAATTGCCCGGCACGGTCAGCCAGGTCTCTTCAACCCGCTCATCGCCTTCAACTCGCGTCAATACGCCATCGCGCATGTCGTAACCCCAGTCTTCCTGAGGCAGGCGCTCGCCATTTTTCAGACGTTCTTCCTGTGGGTCAAGACCATACTTGACGTAGCTCCCGCGTGAGCCGTGCACGATATAGCGGGCCGATTCTGCGGCCGCCAGCATGGTTCCATGCAGAATCACACGACGCTGTGGATACGTCAGAATGGCATGGAAGTAATCTGTCGATTGCGCGCCCGGACGCAGTTGCGCCAGATCCACCGTCATACTGACCGGCAAACCAAACAGATTAATCGCTTGATCCAAAAGATGCGGCGCTAAATCATACCAAATACCGCTGCCCGGACCGCCCTGTTCACGCCAACGGTCCCGAACCTGCGGGCGGAAACGATCGAAGTGGGACTCAAAATAGGCAACTTCGCCCAAAACGCCATCCGCCAATAGCGCTTTCAACGTCAGAAAATCACTGTCCCAGCGCCGGTTATGGAAAACGGATAGTACGCGCCCCAGACTACGCGCGAGAGCATCCAGCTCACGAGCTTGTGACAGTGTCACGGTAAACGGTTTATCAACAACCACATGTTTACCCGCTTCCAGTGCGGCCTTCGCTAACGGGAAGTGCGTGTCATTTGGCGTAGGGATCACAATCAGGTCAATATTAGGATCGTTAAAAAGGTGCTTAGGCTCAGCAACAACCGTCACTGTAGGCCAGTCGGCCTTCACTTTTGCTTCATCGCTACTGGACACCGCGGCCAGTTCCAGGCCTGGTGTGCCCACAATCAGGGGGGCATGGAAGGTTTTACTGGCGTAACCATAGCCGATTAGCCCAACGCGGATGTTGTCACTCATGTTATTGCCTCTCAATTCAGACTGACCTATTTCACACCATACATTGCAACGTCTCAATAGTTTAACAACCTTTGCGCTACAAAGGTTGTTTATTAACTTAAGTCAAACATATGCTTCTTAAGCTGAATTTGCCGCGAAAAAGTGGCTGAAATCGTTCCCAATCTTCTTGCTGTATTATGGAGAGATTAGTAACATTTGCAGCCTGTGTTTATGGATAAATCAAAGCAAATGTCATCAGTAATGAATCGTCTTATTGAGTTAGCAGGTTGGATTGTTCTTGCGGTCTCCGTGATCCTGCTGGGTATTGCCAATCATATTGACAATTACCAGCCACCGGAGCCAATTGCAGCAGTGCAGAAAAAATAAGCGTCATCAGCTTTTTTCGACCCGCAATTCACCTTTACGCATTGCTGGGTCCGGCTGTAAAAGATCCAATTCTGTCAAAAAAAGCGAATTATGCCGCATCCCGCTCCCGCGCGTATTGCCTGGGATCGCGAAGCGCGCTAACCTTGCCGCAGGCGTAAATAGCGCCTGCTTTTTACAGGTATGCATACTCTTCTTACATTTGCGCGCAAATCCGCTTTTACCTGTGCACGTTGTTTATTTCTTAATATTTTCTACTCCGTTGGTATTATTTTATATATGGATTGCTCTTTATGACTGTTCAGGATTACTTATTAAAATTCCGTAAAATTAGTTCACTCGAAAGTCTGGAAAAACTGTTCGATCATCTTAACTACACGCTCACCGACGATAACGACATTATCAATATGTACCGTGCAGCAGACCACCGTCGTGCGGAGCTTATCTCCGGAGGTCGTCTGTTTGACGTCGGTCAGGTGCCTAAATCAGTCTGGCATTACGTGCAATAAAGAAGAAAGTAGCGCTCAACGTTAAAAGCTTTATAATAATTGCCCCAAAATGAATGGCATGTTTGATCGCGCGCGTAAACCTGGAGAAGAGATGACTACCACACCGGCACAACGTATCGGAGGCTGGCTACTTGGGCCATTGGCCTGGCTGTTAGTTGCGTTGTTGAGTGCTTCGCTGGCGTTGTTACTTTACGTCACTGCGCTGGCCACACCGCAAACCTTCCAAACGCTTGGTGAGCAAAGTACGACCAATTTGTTGTTATGGGGCATCTCTTTTATTACGGCTATCGCCATGTGGTATTACACGTTATGGCTGACGATTGCGTTTTTCAAACGCAGAACCTGCGTGCCGAAGCACTATATTTTATGGCTGTTGATCTCCGTGTTACTGGCGATTAAAGCGTTTGCGTTTTCACCCGTCCCGGACGCCTTTGCCGTGCGCCAACTGCTGTTCCCTTTGTTAGCAGCAGCACTGCTGGTGCCCTACTTCAAGCGCTCACAGCGCGTTAAGTCGACGTTTGTGAACCCGTAATAACCCTACAGTTAACCTGTTGTCGCCTGTTGTAGATTGTCAGATAATAGGCGGCTTTTTTATTTCAGGCCGAAAAATGACTGATTACCTGCTGCTGTTTGTCGGAACTGTGCTGGTCAACAACTTTGTACTGGTTAAGTTTCTGGGCCTCTGTCCGTTCATGGGCGTTTCCAAAAAACTGGAAACCGCAATGGGTATGGGCCTGGCCACGACGTTTGTCATGACGCTGGCCTCTATTTGCGCATGGTTGATTGATACCTGGATCCTCATTCCGCTCAATCTCATCTATCTGCGCACGCTGGCTTTTATTCTGGTCATCGCCGTCGTCGTGCAATTTACCGAGATGGTGGTCCGTAAAACCAGCCCTGCGCTTTACCGCCTGCTGGGGATCTTCTTACCGCTGATCACCACAAACTGTGCGGTGTTGGGGGTGGCGTTGCTGAATATTAACCTCGGCCATAACTTCTTACAGTCGGCGCTATACGGTTTTTCTGCCGCCGTCGGCTTCTCACTGGTAATGGTACTGTTTGCCGCCATTCGTGAACGCCTCGCTGTGGCAGACGTCCCTGCTCCGTTTCGCGGTAATGCGATTGCGCTGATTACCGCCGGTTTAATGTCATTGGCCTTTATGGGCTTTAGTGGTTTGGTGAAGTTGTAATGAATGCTATCTGGATTGCCGTTGCCGCAGTGAGTCTGCTGGGTCTGGCGTTCGGCGCTATTTTGGGTTACGCCTCGCGACGCTTTGCCGTTGAGGATGACCCGGTCGTGGAGAAAATTGATGAAATTCTCCCGCAAAGCCAGTGTGGACAGTGCGGCTATCCGGGCTGTCATCCCTATGCTGAAGCGATCGGCTCGCAGGGTGAAAAAATCAATCGTTGCGCGCCCGGTGGTGAAGCCGTGATGTTAAAAATCGCTGCACTGCTGAACGTCGACCCGCAGCCGATTGATGGTGATGAACAAGATGTTACGCCCGTGCGAATGCTGGCGGTCATTGATGAAAATAATTGTATTGGTTGCACAAAGTGCATTCAGGCCTGTCCGGTCGATGCCATTGTGGGTGCGACCCGCGCCATGCACACAGTGATGAGCGATCTCTGCACCGGCTGCAACCTGTGCGTTGACCCATGTCCAACGCAATGTATCGAATTACGCCCGGTGGCTGAGACGCCCGATAGCTGGAAATGGGATTTAAACACTATCCCTGTGCGCATCATTCCTGTGGAACAACATGTTTAAGTTATTCTCTGCATTCAGAAAAAACAAAATCTGGGATTTTGATGGCGGCATTCATCCACCAGAAATGAAGACCCAGTCAAACGGTACGCCGCTGCGGCAGGTTCCGCTGGCGCCGCGCTTCGTTATTCCCCTGAAACAACATATTGGCGCGGAAGGTGAACTGTGTGTCAACGTGGGCGACACCGTCCTGCGTGGCCAGGCGTTAACCATCGGGCGTGGCAAAATGCTGCCGGTACATGCGCCAACGTCAGGCACTATTGTTGCTATTGCGCCGCACTCCACCGCACACCCTTCGGCATTAGCCGAGCTAAGCGTCATCATTGATGCCGATGGCGAAGACCGCTGGATTGAGCGTGATGGCTGGGCCGATTACCGTTCCCGTAGTCGGGAAGAGCTTATTGCACGTATTCATCAGTACGGCGTCGCCGGTCTGGGCGGCGCAGGTTTCCCAACCGGGGTTAAGCTACAGGGCGGCGGCGATAAAATTGAAACGCTGATCATCAACGCCGCAGAATGCGAGCCGTACATTACGGCGGATGACCGTCTGATGCAGGACTGCGCGGCTCAGGTCGTCGAGGGTATCCGCATCCTCGCGCACATTCTTCAGCCGCGTGAGATCCTGCTGGGGATAGAAGATAACAAACCGCAGGCAATTTCCATGCTGCGTGCGGTGCTGGCCGATTCCCACGATATCAGCTTACGCGTGATCCCAACCAAGTATCCGTCCGGCGGCGCCAAGCAGTTAACGCAAATTCTGACCGGTAAGCAGGTACCTCATGGCGGACGCTCCTCAGATATTGGCGTGCTGATGCAAAACGTCGGGACCGCCTACGCGATTAAACGTGCGGTCATTGACGGAGAACCTATTACCGAGCGTGTTGTGACGCTTACTGGCGAAGCCGTCAGCCGTCCGGGCAACGTCTGGGCGCGTTTAGGTACTCCGGTTCGTCATCTGCTCAGCGACGCGGGTTTCTGCCCTTCCGCCGACCAGATGGTGATTATGGGCGGGCCGCTGATGGGGTTTACGCTGCCATGGCTGGATGTACCGGTGGTGAAGATCACCAACTGCCTTCTGGCCCCCTCTGCCAGTGAAATGGGTGAAACACCGGAGGAGAAAGGCTGCATTCGCTGTAGCGCCTGCGCCGATGCCTGCCCGGCCGATCTTCTGCCGCAGCAACTCTACTGGTTCAGTAAAGGGCAGCAGCACGATAAAGCCACAACTCACAATATTGCAGACTGCATCGAATGCGGCGCTTGCGCATGGGTATGCCCGAGCAACATTCCGCTGGTGCAGTATTTCCGTCAGGAAAAGGCCGAGATTTACGCTATTAGCCAGGAAGAAAAACGCGCCGCGGAAGCCAAAGCACGTTTTGAAGCCCGGCAGGCGCGACTTGAGCGTGAAAAAGCCGCACGTCTTGAACGCCACAAAAGTGCTGCCGTACAACCTGCGGCTAAAGATCATGATGCCATCGCCGCCGCGCTGGCTCGCGTAAAAGAGAAACAGGCTCAGGCAATGCAACCGGTTGTTATTCAGGCTGGCGAAAAACCTGACAATAGCGCAGTGATTGCCGCTCGCGAGGCGCGTAAAGCACAGGCTCGTGCGGCCCGGACGGAAAATTCACACAAAATTGAAGACAGCAGCGCGGGTACCGACCCGCGTAAAGCGGCAGTCGAAGCGGCTATCGCCCGCGCCAAGGCCCGTAAACTTGAGCAGCAGCCGGTCACTGAAATCGCTGAACCGGTTGACCCACGTAAAGCGGCAGTTGAAGCGGCAATCGCCCGCGCCAAAGCCCGTAAGCTTGAGCAGCAGTCGGTGACTGAAACCGCTGAACCGGTGGATCCGCGCAAAGCCGCTGTCGACGCGGCAATCGCCCGCGCCAAAGCCCGTAAGCTTGAGCAGCAGACGGTAACGGTAACAGCAGAACCGGTGGATCCGCGTAAAGCCGCCGTTGCGGCCGCTATCGCACGCGCCCAGGCTAAAAAAGCCGCACAGCAGCAGGTTGTAAACGAGGAATAAATGGTATTCAGAATAGCAAGCTCCCCTTATACCCATAACCAGCGTCAGACATCACGCATCATGATGTTGGTGTTACTTGCTGCATTGCCGGGAATCGTCGCGCAGCTATGGTTCTTTGGCTGGGGGACGTTGTTGCAGATCGTTCTGGCCGCCATTAGCGCTATCGGCGCCGAAGCGGTCGTACTTAAACTGCGTAAACAACCCATTGCGCCGATTTTAAAAGATAACTCCGCGCTCCTTACGGGGTTGCTGCTGGCCGTGAGTATTCCTCCGCTGGCCCCCTGGTGGATGGTGGTATTAGGCACGGTATTTGCCGTTATCATTGCAAAACAGCTGTATGGCGGCCTCGGACAAAACCCGTTCAATCCCGCCATGATTGGCTACGTCGTACTGCTTATCTCATTCCCGGTGCAGATGACAAGCTGGCTGCCGCCGCAGGAAATTGCAGCCACGGTACCCGGATTCTTTGACGCTCTGAACGTAATCTTTACCGGACATACCGCGGGCGGCAGCGATATGAACGCGCTCCGTATGGGAATCGACGGCATCAGCCAGGCTACGCCCCTTGATACCTTCAAGACCTCTCTGCATGCGGGACGAACGGTTGAACAGGTAATGCAGTACCCGATTTACAGCGGCATGCTCGCGGGCGCCGGATGGCAGTGGGTTAACCTTGCCTGGTTGGCTGGCGGCATTGTGCTGTTATGGCAAAAAGCGATTCGCTGGCATATCCCGGTTAGTTTCCTGCTGTCGCTCGCTGTTTGCGCTACTTTAGGCTGGATTTTCTCGCCAGAGTCGCTGGCATCGCCTCAGTTACATCTACTTTCTGGCGCGACGATGCTCGGCGCTTTCTTTATTCTTACCGATCCCGTTACGGCATCGACCACCAACCGTGGTCGCCTGATTTTTGGCGCGCTTGCGGGTTTGTTAGTGTGGTTAATCCGCAGTTTTGGTGGCTATCCTGATGGCGTGGCCTTTGCCGTGTTGCTGGCAAATATTACGGTTCCCCTGATTGATTATTACACCCGCCCTCGCGTGTACGGACATCGCTAAGGACAACATATGCTGAAAACGATTCGTAAACACGGTATTACTCTGGCGCTGTTTGCCGCCGGATCTACAGGGTTAACCGCGGCAATCAATCAATTAACCAAATCCACTATCGATGAACAAGCGGCGTTGCAGCAAAAAGTATTGTTTGATCAGGTTCTGCCTGGCGATCGCTACAATAACGTGTTGTCTGAGAGTTGCTATCTGGTGAATGCGCAAGCGTTAGGTAAAGGGACTCACCGTGTGTATATCGCGCGCCAGGACGATCGACCTGTTGCGGCAATTCTCGAAGCCACTGCCCCAGATGGTTATTCCGGCGCTATTCAGCTGTTGGTTGGTGTGGATTTCACAGGTACCGTATTGGGCACACGCGTGACTGAACACCATGAAACGCCGGGGCTGGGCGATAAAATTGAGCTGCGTCTGTCCGACTGGATCACCCACTTTAGCGGCAAAACGATCGGCGCGGGTAACGATGCCCATTGGGCGGTGAAGAAAGATGGCGGCGACTTCGACCAGTTTACTGGCGCAACCATTACGCCGCGTGCGGTAGTTAATGCGGTGAAACGCGCCGGTTTGTATGCGCAGACGTTGCCAGCGCAACTCCCTCAACTTAGCGCCTGTGGAGAATAAACCATGAGCGAAATTAAAGATGTCATTGTCCAGGGGTTATGGAAAAATAACTCCGCGCTTGTGCAGTTACTTGGTATGTGCCCGCTGTTGGCGGTAACGTCTACCGCCACCAATGCGTTAGGTCTGGGACTGGCGACTACGCTCGTCCTGACGCTGACGAACCTGACCATTTCAGCCCTGCGTCGCTGGACACCGTCTGAAATTCGTATTCCGATTTATGTCATGATCATCGCTTCCGTCGTGAGTGCGGTACAGATGCTGATTAATGCTTACGCTTTTGGCCTGTATCAGTCTCTGGGGATCTTTATTCCGCTGATTGTGACCAACTGTATTGTTGTTGGTCGTGCTGAAGCCTTCGCAGCTAAAAAAGGCCCGGCATTATCCGCCCTTGATGGGTTCTCCATCGGTATGGGCGCAACTGGGGCCATGTTTGTTCTGGGCTCGCTGCGTGAAATAATTGGTAACGGCACGCTATTTGATGGCGCAGACGGTCTGTTAGGCAGTTGGGCTAAAGTACTACGCGTAGAGATCTTCCATACCGATACGCCGTTTCTGCTGGCCATGCTGCCACCGGGCGCTTTCATTGGTCTGGGCCTGATGCTGGCGGTGAAATATCTGATCGATGAGAAAATGAAGAAACGTCGTGTCGAAGCGGCTGTTGCAGACAGTCCGGTTGGTGAAACAGGGAATGTGTAATGAACAAAGCAAAACGGCTGGAAATACTGACACGCCTGCGTGATAACAATCCGCATCCGACCACTGAGCTGAATTTTACATCGCCGTTCGAACTGCTGATTTCGGTCTTGCTCTCCGCGCAGGCCACCGATGTCAGCGTCAATAAAGCCACGGCTAAGCTGTACCCTGTCGCCAATACCCCTGCCGCTATGCTGGAACTCGGCGTAGACGGGGTTAAGTCCTACATCAAGACAATCGGGTTGTTCAACAGCAAAGCGGAGAACGTGATTAAGACCTGCCGCATTCTGCTGGACAAACATAATGGCGAAGTGCCAGAAGACCGGGCCGCATTAGAGGCCCTGCCCGGGGTTGGGCGAAAAACAGCCAACGTGGTGTTAAATACCGCCTTCGGTTGGCCTACCATTGCGGTAGATACCCATATTTTTCGCGTCTGTAATCGCACGCAATTTGCGCCAGGCAAAAACGTCGAGCAGGTAGAGGAAAAATTACTGAAAGTCGTACCGAGTGAATTTAAAGTCGATTGCCATCACTGGTTAATCCTTCATGGCCGCTACACCTGTATTGCCAGAAAACCGCGCTGCGGTTCTTGCATCATCGAAGATCTCTGCGAATTCAAAGAGAAAGTTGATATCTGATACTGATGGGGCGTTCCCTTTGCCCCTTTGACACATAACGATTAGTTATGCACTCCCTAAACAATCTTTTCCCGTCGATGATGCCATTCAACTGCGCATATCTAACGCATTATTCTTGTGTATAAACACCTGAGCAGGTTAATCGTTTTTTTAGTAATAGAAATTTCTATCTATACGTGATGCAGATCACTCAGACAACACAATGTTAAATAATTTTTATTTTTTAGTTAAAGTGACAATCAGATGACCTTACTGAACAGTTTCTAAACAAAACATTACACTGGCTATTTTTCAGATAATGGCCTATATCACTGGATTCAACCGCAAATAGCAGAACATATCGCCGCATTGTGGTTTTTGGGTCACTTAAACAGTGTAAAAATCTGCGATTTTTCAAATGAAAAAATTTAACGCTAGATAACATTTCTCTGTACCGATGATTTCACCACCCAGGATATATGTAACAGATTATTACAAACCACTTGTCTGAATGGTCAAGATAGTGAACATTACTTGCCGTTTCCCCTCCCACTATAACAATCGGACGGATGAACTTGATTCATCACGTACCTGAACACCCCCGTTGATATGGGATGTAAAAAAAGAGGTAAAAGTGTCTACTGCAAACAATAAACCAACAGAAAGCGTTAGTTTAAACGCCTTCAAACAACCGAAAGCGTTCTATCTCATTTTCTCGATAGAGCTGTGGGAACGTTTTGGTTATTACGGCCTGCAAGGGATTATGGCCGTCTACCTGGTTAAGCAACTGGGTATGTCAGAAGCGGATTCCATCACCCTTTTCTCGTCCTTTAGCGCCCTGGTGTATGGTCTGGTTGCCATCGGCGGCTGGTTAGGTGATAAAGTTCTGGGAACAAAACGTGTCATTATGCTGGGCGCCATTGTTCTGGCCATCGGTTATGCGCTGGTTGCATGGTCCGGTCACGATGCCGGTATTGTTTATATGGGCATGGCGGCCATCGCGGTCGGTAACGGCCTGTTTAAAGCCAACCCATCCTCCCTGCTCTCTACCTGCTATGCAAAAGATGACCCGCGTCTTGATGGTGCATTTACCATGTACTACATGTCCGTCAACATCGGTTCATTCTTCTCTATGCTGGCAACGCCATGGTTAGCTGCGCGTTACGGCTGGAGCACCGCGTTCGCGCTGAGCGTCGTAGGTATGCTGATCACCGTGGTTAACTTCGCATTTTGTCAGCGCTGGGTTAAACAGTACGGTTCTAAACCTGACTTTGAGCCGATCAACTTCCGTAACCTGCTGCTGACCATCGCTGGGGTTGTGGTTCTGATTGCGATTGCGACCTGGCTGCTGCACAACCAGGAAATCGCCCGTATGGTTCTGGGTGTGATTGCCATTGGTATCGTATTTATCTTCGGTAAAGAAGCCTTCACCATGCACGGTGCTGCGCGTCGTAAAATGATCGTCGCCTTCATTCTGATGCTGGAAGCGATTATCTTCTTCGTGCTGTACAGCCAGATGCCGACTTCACTGAACTTCTTCGCGATTCGTAACGTTGAACACTCTATTCTGGGTATTGCTTTTGAACCTGAGCAGTACCAGGCGCTGAACCCGTTCTGGATCATCATTGGTAGCCCAATCCTCGCCGCTATCTATAACAAGATGGGTGATACGCTGCCGATGCCGACCAAGTTCGCGATTGGTATGGTGCTGTGTTCCGGTGCGTTCCTGATCCTGCCGCTGGGTGCGAAATTCGCCACCGATGCGGGCATCGTTTCTGTTAACTGGCTGATCATCTGCTACGGCCTGCAAAGCATCGGTGAACTGATGATTTCCGGTCTGGGTCTGGCCATGGTGGCGCAGCTGGTTCCGCAACGTCTGATGGGCTTCATCATGGGGAGCTGGTTCCTGACCACTGCCGGTGCAAACATCATCGGCGGTTACGTCGCCAACATGATGGCAGTTCCAGAAAACGTGACTGACCCGCTGATGTCTCTGGAAGTCTACGGTCGTGTGTTCCTGCAGATTGGTGTTGCAACGGCGGTTATCGCTGTTCTGATGCTGCTGACGGCGCCGAAACTGAATCGTATGACTCAGGACGATGACGCTAATGAGAAAGCCTCTAAGGCCGCGACAGCGTAATTCTCAGGGAAACTCATTTTCAGGCCGCTAACTGTTGTTAGCGGCTTTTTTTTTACCTGAGGTAGCACTACCATACGATAAACCTCAGCCAAAAGGAGTTACCGATGAAACTGTTCTACAAACCGGGCGCTTGTTCTCTCGCTTCCCACATCACGCTGCGTGAG
>NZ_JAHLQZ010000259.1:0-4396 GCF_018919505.1 Citrobacter sp. S55_ASV_140 | reverse complement strand
CACAATAAACATCCCGTAGCCCAACACCGGCGACATGCCGTCAGCGGCCAGCGCAGCGGGCAGCATCTCCATTAGGGATATCAGTAACATAATTCCGGCAGCGAAACCTAAAGAAAAGGCAAGAACGCGGTTAGAGGGTTTTTGCCCCAGCACGCCGAGAAATGCGCCAATAAACGTGGCGGCGCCTGCCAGTAAAGTCAGAAGTAAAGGTACTGACATCGACAAATCTAACTCCTTATCAATCTGCTGTTCGGGCCAGATCGTCAAAATAACTGATGATCTTCATCATGGTTATCTGAGTTCTTCATCAACCGAAAAAGCGTATTGTGATGGTATCAAAATGACTCCCTCAGTAAGGATATCATCATGTCTTCAGCTCGTATGCCAGCATTGTTTTTGGGCCACGGTAGCCCGATGAATGTTCTGGAAGATAACGTTTATACCCGTGCCTGGCAGCAACTGGGGGAAACGTTGCCGCGTCCGAAAGCCATTGTGGTGGTGTCGGCGCATTGGTTCACTCGTGGAACAGGTGTGACGGCGATGGAAGCGCCAAAAACAATCCACGATTTTGGCGGTTTTCCACAGGCGCTGTATGACACGCATTACCCGGCCCCGGGTTCACCGGAACTGGCTCAGCATCTGGTTGACATGCTTGCTCCGGTGCCAGTGACCTTAGACCAGGAAGCGTGGGGCTTTGACCACGGCTCATGGGGCGTGCTGATCAAGATGTATCCGAATGCGGACATTCCGATGGTGCAGCTGAGCGTCGACAGTACCAAACCCGCGGCCTGGCATTTTGAGATGGGTCGCAAACTGGCGGCGTTGCGTGATGAAGGCATTATGCTGGTGGCCAGCGGTAATGTGGTACACAACCTGCGTACTGCGCGTTGGCACGGTGAGAACACGCCATACCCGTGGGCGACCTCATTCAACGATTATGTGAAGGCCAACCTGACATGGCAGGGACCGGTTGAACAGCACCCGCTGGTCAACTACCTCGATCATGAAGGTGGATCGTTATCGAACCCGACGCCGGATCACTATCTGCCGCTGCTGTACGTTTTGGGCGCATGGGACGGTATGGAACCGGTGACGATCCCGGTTGACGGTATTGAGATGGGCAGTTTGAGTATGCTGTCGGTGCAGGTAGGGTAATTAATGCCCGATGGCGTTGCGCTTATCGGGCCTACGGTTCATGCCGTAGGCCGGGCAAAGCGGAGTCGCCATCCGGCACAACGATTATTCGACAAAAATATGCGGATAGAAGCGCGAGAGATCCTGAGTGATCAACGCTCTGTCTTCACGAATGCCGATGCCTGCGGGTTGATCGTTGATCAGCCAACTGCCAATCAGCATATAGCTGTCGCCAAATTTCGGTAGCTGATGGAACTGCTGGACGATCATGCCTTCTTCGCCATACGGCCCTTCCACGGCTTCGATCGTTTTCCCGTTCTCGATGATGGAGACGTTAGCGCCTTCACGCGAGAAGATTGGCTTAACGACGAATTTATCCATCTGCGGATAGTCGTCTTCGGCGAAATAAGCAGGCAACAGGTTCGGATGGTTCGGGAACATTTCCCACAACAGCGGTAATAGCGCCTTGTTGGAGATGATGCTCTTCCAGGCAGGTTCCAGCCAGCGAACGCCCGCGTCTTCAAGCTTAGTGGAGAACATTTCACGCAGCATGAATTCCCACGGATAGAGCTTGAACAGGTTTGCAATAACCTGATCCTGCATATCCGTGAACTGACCTTTTTCACCCAGGCCAATATCTTCGACATAGAGGAATTCAGTGGCGATCTCAGCCTCGGCAGCGCAATCCTGCAGGTACTGGATCGTACCGCGATCTTCGACCGTATCACGACAGCAGGTCAGATGCAGTAGTTGAAAACCATACTGTTCACGCAGCTCGGTGAAACGCTCGATCAGCTTTTCCTGCAGACTGTTGAACTGATCGCTGCCTTCCGGCAGGTTGCCGGCATTAAGCTGATCTTCCAGCCAGATCCACTGGAAAAACGCGGCTTCGTACAATGACGTTGGCGTATCAGCGTTGTTTTCCAGCAGCTTGGGTTCACCTGTGCCGTCCCACGCCAGATCCAGACGAGAATAAAGCGACGGTTGTTGTGTCTGCCAGGACTGGCGGACAAAGCCCCAGGTATGCTTTGGAATGCGGAATTTTGTCATCAGCTCATCGCTGGCGATGACCTTTTCCACCACTTTGAGGCACATTTGATGCAGCTCTGCGGTGACCTCTTCCAGCTTTTCAACCTGGGCAAGCGTGAGCTTATAGTACGCGTCTTCACACCAGTACGGCTCGCCGTACATGGTGTGAAAGTTGAAACCGTATTCGGTGGCCTTATCGCGCCAGTCCGGGCGCTCAACAATACTGACTCTTTCCATGACCATCAGCCGCCCATTGAACGTGTAGTGGTACCGCTGGCGCTACGTTGCATGGTGCTCTGTTTAGCCACAGATTCGCCAAATCCGCCGCGGGTGACGGTAGTGGTGGTGGCCGGTTTCGGCGCCATGGCGGTTTTCGGCACGGTCATGGTGCGGCCCGGTGTCGCTGCGCCGTAGTTTTTACCGCTGGCGTCAGTGTACTTGCCGTATGCCGGACTGGCCGGGTTTTTCGAGCTGAACAGCGGCTGCTGAGCGCCCATTCCGCCGCCCATCAGTCGGCCCATCATGTAGCCTGCCATCAGCGGCATCCAGAAGCTGCCGCTGCTTTGATTCTGCGCCTGAGCCTGGCCTTCGCCGGTCGGCGCCATACCCGCTTGCGCAGGTGCTTGTTGGCACTGGCCTTCGCCGAATTCAGCGATACAGTCTTCGCGAGTGGCATATTTTGGCGCGGTGCGTTCCGCTTCTTTCAGCGCATTGTTGAACGCGGTGGTACATTCGGCGCTTTTACCCGGATTCGCTGCTGAGCAGTCGTCCGCGTTTTGATAAAGCGAAACCGTTTCGTCGCTCTTTTCACAGCCCGCGAGCATAAACACAGCGGTAACTGCCAGGGCGACAGGAGTCAGATGGCGCGCGCTCCAGCTTTTGCGGAACGAAGCGTGATGTATTGATTTTGTCCGTTTCATATATGTCTTCCAGGACCCAGTGGTAAATACTGCTCAGAATAGAGGATGACTGGTCGAAATTGAAGCGGGAAGAGGCGAGAATGCGCAGGAAGGGGCGGATCTTTACGTTGTCTTACGTTCAGACGGGGCCGAAGCCCCGTCATCAGCATTAATTACGGAACGGGTTGGTGCCGTTGCTGCTGGTTGTACGTGCTGCTGTCGGCTGCGCCGCTGGCGTCGTGCTGTTGGACGTATAACCATCCGCGGCGGCGTCTTGCTGCGCGTTTTGCGGGGCGATCGTATCCGGGGTAGTGGATACCGGTTTACCCAGCGTATTGTTCAGGGCCACCAGATCCTGCTCGTTCAGCGTACCGAGCGCGGATTTGACGTTTAACTGATTGATTAGATAGGTGTAACGCGCATTAGCCAGCTGTTGCTTGGCGTTGTACAGCGTGGTGGTGGCATCCAATACATCCACGATGGTACGTGTACCAACGGAATAACCGGCTTCCATCGCATCCAAAGAACTTTGCGCAGAAACAACCGCTTGTTTGTACGCGTTGATGCTACTGATGGACGCATTAATGTTGTTAAACGAAGAACGAACGGTCTGCACCACGCTGCGGTGTGCGCTTTCCAGTTGTTCGCTTGCGCCAACAAAGTTGTACTGCGCCTGTTTCACCTGCGAGTTAACCATTCCGCCCTGGTAGATAGGCAGCGAGAAGCTCAGGCCGATTTTGTTCTGACCCATGTTGCTGTCGTCATACTGGGAGGTGTTGGTTTTGGAACCGCTGTATGAGGTATCAGATACGCCAGTAGATGCGGTCAGGTCCAGAGTCGGTAAATGACCGTCCTGTGCCAGGCGAATCTGTTCACGCGCCAGATCCTGGCTCAAACGCGCCTGCAATAAGGTCAGGTTGCGGTTTTCCGCTTCTTTCAGCAGTGCGTTCACCGCCTGCGGTTTGTTGGTTTTGAAGCCGTCAACGTTCAGCGAAGCCAGTTCCGGGTAGTAGTTACCGGTCACCTGGCGCAGTTGTTCCACCGCGTTATCCAGATTGTTGCGCGCGGTAACTTCGTTTGCCAGCACGGTATCGTATTGTGAACGGGCGTTCTGCACGTCAGTGATAGCGACCAGGCCAACGTTAAAACGCTGAGTGGTCTGATCTAACTGACGGTAAACCGCATCTTTCTGTGCCTGGGTGTAAGACAGCACGTCAATTGCGTTCAGTACGTTAAAATAGGCGGTGGCGGTATTCAGGATCAGCGTTTGCTGATCGGTCTGATAGGTCACGTCCTGGATGCCCGCTGATTTTTCTTGCAGCGTCAGGGCACGC
>NZ_JAHLQZ010000258.1:0-4411 GCF_018919505.1 Citrobacter sp. S55_ASV_140 | reverse complement strand
GAGTCGGGGTGTCATATTCAACGTGAGAAGTGTTGATGGTGATACCACGAGCTTTTTCTTCCGGCGCGTTATCGATCTGGTCGAATGCACGAGCAGCACCGCCGTAGGTTTTAGCCAGTACGGTAGTGATTGCAGCGGTCAGCGTTGTTTTACCATGGTCAACGTGGCCGATAGTACCGACGTTAACGTGCGGTTTAGTACGTTCAAATTTTTCTTTAGACATCGATTGTCCCTCTAAGACACGGATAAATCGGTGATATCACCACATCAACCAGGCAATATACCTGAGCTGTTGAATGCTTTTAAAAGTAAACAGAGAGAAACGGGAAGGAGAAGTGAAGTGGTGCTGATACCCAGAGTCGAACTGGGGACCTCACCCTTACCAAGGGTGCGCTCTACCAACTGAGCCATATCAGCACGTCTGGAGCGGGCAGCGGGAATCGAACCCGCATCATCAGCTTGGAAGGCTGAGGTAATAGCCATTATACGATGCCCGCATCCTGAAACTCGGCTACCCAGTTCTTTCTGTAACAAAAAAGAGATTTCTCTCTTTTATGTTCGAGCTGATTAATTTTTTAACCAACTCAGGCGGCGATAACGCTGCCAGAAAGTGGTGGTGGGGGAAGGATTCGAACCTTCGAAGTCTGTGACGGCAGATTTACAGTCTGCTCCCTTTGGCCGCTCGGGAACCCCACCGGACTTGATGGTGCCGACTACCGGAATCGAACTGGTGACCTACTGATTACAAGTCAGTTGCTCTACCTACTGAGCTAAGTCGGCATCAAGTAGCGCGCATTTTATGGAGACCTGCGCACTCATGCAACTAAAAAATTGCATAAAATGTTCTATCGCTCACATTTTGCACTATACGTCCGATAAATAATCTATTTCTTCGTATGATTGGACAAATTTCCAACGACGCGCGCCCTTCCAAAGGCAAGTTTTTCGCCGCCATGCACTTATCCATAGAGAGAAAGTACCTCTTTATACATCTGGAATTGCCGTCACATTGCTTTTCAGGGGATGATTTTTTCTTATTATTCCCCCTCATCTGGTGTTACCCTCCTGCCCATTGTCCAAATTAACTGAAATGTGCGTGCCATTGCGTGCCGGGGATGATTTCGTTTTTTTACCGCAGACCTGATATAGCAATGACAGCCAGACCATGCGTATGAGTATAAAAGAGCAAGCGTTAACGTCGCCTTACCTACAGTTTGATCGCAACCAGTGGGCTGCGCTTCGTGATTCCGTGCCAATGACCCTGACCGAGGAAGAGATTGCTCGTCTGAAAGGCATTAACGAAGACTTGTCGCTGGAAGAAGTTGCCGAAATTTATTTGCCTCTATCGCGTTTGCTAAATTTTTACATCAGTTCGAACCTGCGACGTCAGGCGGTGCTGGAGCAATTTTTAGGCACTAACGGCGAGCGTATTCCTTATATTATCAGCATTGCTGGCAGCGTCGCCGTTGGCAAAAGCACCACAGCACGTGTTTTGCAGGCACTGTTGAGTCGCTGGCCTGAGCATCGTAAGGTTGAATTGATTACGACCGACGGTTTTCTTCATCCCAATCAGGTGTTGAAAGATCGTGGACTCATGAAGAAGAAAGGCTTCCCTCAGTCCTATGATATGCACCGTCTGGTTAAATTCGTTTCCGATTTGAAGTCAGGCGTACCCAACGTCACGGCACCGGTATACTCCCATCTTATCTATGATGTGATCCCTGATGGCGACAAAACTGTTGCCCAACCCGACATATTAATACTTGAAGGGCTTAATGTATTACAGAGCGGGATGGATTATCCTCACGATCCACATCATGTATTTGTTTCTGATTTTGTCGATTTTTCTATTTATGTTGATGCACCAGAGGAATTACTCCAGACGTGGTATATCAACCGCTTCCTGAAATTCCGCGAAGGAGCATTTACCAACCCAGACTCTTATTTCCATAATTATGCGAAATTGTCGGAAGACGAGGCAATCAACACGGCCACTTCGTTATGGAAAGAGATTAACTGGCTGAATTTAAAGCAAAATATTTTACCAACGCGTGAGCGTGCCAGCTTAATCATGACCAAAAGCGCCAATCATGCTGTTGAAGAGGTCAGACTACGCAAATAAATTAACAAGGGGAGCCGCAGCTCCCCTTGTTATTATTCAGCGCTTCTGAGCGATATTTCTCCGCCCATCCAGGGTTTTATCACGCCATTTTGTTCGAGCAATAATGCACCTTGTGCATCTATTCCACGAGATATCCCAAATATTTCTTTATCGCCAATAATGAGTTTTACCGGGCGGTCGATAAAGTTGTCCAGCGTCTTCCAGCGGGACAAATACGGCGCTAAGCCCTCATGCTCAAACAATACCAACGCAGCGCGCAGCTCGCGGATTAGTCGGGCAGCAAGGGTATTGCGGTCAATGTTAATTCCCGCTTCCTGGAGATTAATCCAGCCCTGATTAACGACATTCTCTTCTACCCGGCGCATGGACATATTAATACCCGCACCGATAACAATTTGCGCGGCATCGCCCGTCTTACCGGTGAGTTCAACCAGAATTCCGGCCAGTTTACGATCGAGCAGATAGAGATCGTTCGGCCATTTCACGCGAACTTTATCCGCCCCCAAATCGCGTAAAACCTCCGCCATGACAATACCAATCACCAGACTCAGACCAATTGCGGCTGCCGGTCCTTGCTCCAGTCGCCAGAACATTGAGAGATACAGATTGGCGCCAAACGGTGAGAACCACTTACGTCCGCGACGACCACGACCGGCCTGCTGATACTCAGCGACGCAGGCATCCCCTGACTCCAGTTGACCAATACGGTCCATCAGGTACTGGTTGGTTGAGTCGATAACCGGCAGAACCGTGATATTCCCTCCATCCAACTGAGAATGAATCAGTGATGAGTCTAATAACTGGATAGGCTCAGGTAAGCTGTATCCTTTACCGGGAACAGTAAAGACATCAACGCCCCAGTCGCGTAGCGTCTGAACATGCTTATTGATTGCCGCACGGCTCATTCCCAGCTGTTCACCAAGCTGCTCACCAGAATGAAATTCGCCGTCGGCTAACAAGGAAATAAGCGTCAGGGGGACGGTATTATCTTTCATGCGATGATCTCCACAGCATTCACTTCACCCTGTGGGCCAATAAATCTGACCTCGGGTTCGAGCCAGACATTGAATTTCTCACCGACTTTTTGGCGTACATGATGCGCTAGTTGTACCACATCCTGACTGGTCGCACGGTCTGCATTGATCAGTACCAGTGCTTGCTGCTGATGTACCGCTGCCCCACCAATACGCATGCCTTTTAGCTGGCATTGATCGATAAGCCAGCCGGCAGCCAGTTTTACTGAACCATCTACCTGCGGGTAATGAGGCGCAGTCGGGAATTTGGCCAACAGTTCCTGCGCAACGTGCGCTGTAACAACCGGGTTTTTAAAGAAGCTACCGGCATTACCGTTAACTTTCGGGTCAGGCAGCTTTGTTGTGCGCATATGACAGACAGAATCAAAAACCTGCTGAGGCGTCACGGTTGTAGGATCCAGACGCGTCAAGTCACCGTAAGTGAGAACGGGCTGCCACTGTTTAGGCAAGCGCAAACCAACGGCAACAATTGCGAAACGATCCTGATATTCATGCTTGAAGATGCTGTCACGGTAACCAAAACGGCATTCCGCGGCGCTGACGCGCAGATGTTTGCCGGTTGACAGTTCAACGCAGTCCACATATTCGCAGACACGCTGCAGCTCCACACCATAAGCACCAATATTCTGAATGGGCGATGAACCGACACATCCGGGAATGAGTGCCAGATTTTCCAGTCCAGGCATACCTTCTTGCAGCGTGTGCTGTACCAGATGATGCCAGTTCTCACCGGCACCGACGTGCAGGTGCCACGCCTCAGGTTGTTCTGTGATCTCAATGCCCTTGATTCGATTGACGATCACCGTTCCATGGAAGGTATCGAGAAACAGGACGTTACTCCCCTCGCCCAGGATCAGTACTGGATGATGTGATGCATTCGCTGATTGCCAGGCATTCAGCAGTTGTTGCTCATTTTCGGCGCAGACAAGCTCATTAGCTTGTTGATCGATACCGAAGGTGTTCCAGGCTTTAAGGGAGTGATTCATAGACGCTTTCCTGATGCAAAATCGCGCTTAGTTTACCGCATATGCCGCAGGATGGCTTGTCTTATGGAGGCAAGGGGGTTGCCTGATGCGCTTTGGCAGGCCGGATAAGGCGGTGCGCCGCATCCGGCAGGTTTCATTTCGTACAGACGCAAAAAAGCCCATCCGGCAGGACGGGCTTCTTCACTTTAATTAATGCCTGGCAGTTTATGGCGGGCGTCCTGCCCGCCACCCTCCGGGCCGTTGCTGCGCAACGTTCAAATCCGCTCCCG
>NZ_JAHLQZ010000257.1:0-4536 GCF_018919505.1 Citrobacter sp. S55_ASV_140 | reverse complement strand
ACTTAAATCCAGGCGAAACAATCCGAATTCATTAGGAATGTAGAACTAACAAACCATAAATTTATTTGTTTAATATCAATGCGATAGCATAATTTGTATGATTTTTTAAATCTATGCAATAATGCTGAAATGTACAACTTTACTATCAAATCTAAACTCAATTAAAACCCAAAAATCACATTTTAATATATAAATTTACATTATGTAACATGTTTAACACTTGCTTTAAGATTTGTAATAGCTAGATTGAAAACAGTTGAAGTCCATTTGTTTTAATATTTTCACCCCGTTGGGTCGATATTTTATTTCTACACAGCAGTGCAACATCTGTCAGTACTTCTGGTGCCTCTATTTTAGTAGCGGCAGCTGTCAGGTGTGCGACTAAAAAGTGGAGTTTCATCATGTTTAATGAAGTCCATAGTATTCATGGTCATACATTATTGTTGATCACTAAACCTTCTCTGCAGGCAACTGCGTTATTACAACATTTAAAGCAATCACTGGCGTTAACCGGAAAACTACATAATATTCAACGTTCTCTGGATGATATTTCCTCCGGCTGTATTGTTTTAATGGATATGATGGAGGCAGATAAAAAACTGATCCATTACTGGCAAGATAATTTAAGCAGAAAAAACAACAATATAAAGACTTTATTGTTGAATACCCCTGATGATTATCCCTATCGGGATATTGAAAACTGGCCGCATATCAATGGTGTATTTTACGCAACCGAAGATGAACAACGTGTAGTCAGCGGCTTGCAAGGTGTGTTGCGCGGTGAATGCTACTTTTCGCAAAAGCTCGCCAGCTACCTGATCACGCATTCCGGAAATTACCGTTATAACAGCACGGAGTCGGCACTACTCACTCACCGTGAAAAAGAGATCCTTAATAAACTGCGTATCGGTGCCTCAAATATTGAAATCGCGCGTTCGCTGTTTATCAGTGAAAATACCGTGAAAACGCATCTTTATAATCTTTTCAAAAAGATAGCTGTCAAAAATCGTACGCAGGCGGTCTCGTGGGCCAATGATAACCTCAGGCGATAAAGCCATGAAACGCTATTTGAACTGGATTGTGGCAGCAAATTTGTTCTTTGCTGCCGGGAATCTACACGCGGCTGTAGAGGTGGAGGTTCCCGGACTGTTAACTGACCACACTGTCTCTTCCATTGGCCATGATTTTTATCGCGCCTTTAGTGACAAGTGGGAAAGCAAGTACACAGGAAACTTAACCATTAATGAAAGGCCCAGTGCACGTTGGGGAAGTTGGATTACGATAACGGTTAATCAGGACGTTATCTTCCAGACCTTTTTATTCCCGACGAAAAGAGACTTCGACAAAATAGTGGTCTTCGCATTGGCAGAAACTGAGGAAGCATTAAATCGCCGGCAAATAGATCAAACACTATTAAGCACAAGCGATTTAGCGCGTGATGAATTCTAAAACATGATTTTGTCCGGAGGCTTTCATGCGTGTCAAACATGCAGTGGTTTTGCTCATGCTAATTTCGCCATTAAGTTGGGCCGGAAACATGACGTTCCAGTTCCGCAACCCTAACTTTGGTGGCAACCCAAACAACGGCTCTTTTTTATTAAATAGCGCTCAGGCGCAAAACTCATATAAAGATCCGAGCGCTGGCGACTACGGGATCGAAACCCCAACAGCACTGGATAACTTTACCCAGGCAATTCAGTCGCAAATACTCGGCGGCTTACTCACCAATATCAATACAGGTAAGCCGGGGAGGATGGTAACCAGTGACTTTATCGTTGATATCGCCAACCGGGATGGGCAACTGCAATTGAATGTCACTGACAGGAAAACGGGAAGAACTTCGACTATTGAAGTGTCAGGTTTACAAAACCAGTCAACCGATTTCTAAATGAGAGCCACGAAAGGAAAATATCATGCAGCGCTTACTTATCATGGTGGCAGTAATTTTACTCAGCGGATGCTTAACCGCCCCGCCTCAAGAGGCCGCTAAGCCGACATTAATGCCCCGAGCCCAAAGCTATAAAGATTTGACGCATCTGCCCATGCCTACAGGTAAGATATTTGTGTCGGTATACAACATTCAGGATGAGACTGGCCAGTTTAAGCCTTACCCGGCAAGTAACTTCTCTACCGCCGTCCCGCAAAGCGCCACGGCTATGCTCGTCACCGCATTGAAGGATTCTCGTTGGTTCGTCCCGCTGGAACGTCAGGGGTTACAGAACTTGCTTAACGAACGAAAAATCATTCGTGCGGCACAGGAAAACGGTACGGTTGCCATTAACAACCGGATCCCGCTCCAGTCTCTGACCGCTGCAAACGTCATGGTGGAAGGGTCCATTATTGGTTATGAAAGCAACGTAAAATCAGGTGGTGTCGGCGCGCGCTATTTCGGTATAGGCGCCGATACGCAATACCAGCTTGACCAGATAGCGGTAAACCTGCGTGTGGTTAACGTCAGTACCGGTGAGATCCTCTCATCGGTGAATACCAGCAAAACCATTCTGTCTTATGAAGTACAGGCAGGGGTGTTCCGCTTCATTGACTACCAGCGTCTGTTGGAGGGTGAAATTGGTTATACCTCTAACGAACCGGTTATGCTTTGTCTGATGTCAGCAATTGAAACCGGCGTTATCTTCCTGATTAATGACGGAATAGATCGCGGGTTGTGGGATTTGCAGGATAAGAAACAAGTTGATAATGACATCCTGGTTAAATACCGCCATATGTCGGTACCGCCAGAATCCTGATGGGTCGTTACAGCATAAAAAGCGTGAGGGAAGCCTCACGCTTGTTTTATTTACTGGTCGGGGTTGGCGATATCCTGTTTTCACGGCGTGACGCCAGCCACAAGCCGCTATTTTTCATCGCATAGCCAAATACCAGACCCAGCGCCAAAGATGGCACGACCAGTCGCCAGTCCCCCTGCCCTGCAAACGTTGCACAAGCCCCAATAAACGTGCCCGGCACGAATGAAAGCAACCATTGCTTTGCCTGAATACACATCAAAAACGCGACAATTCCCGTCATGACATAGCCGACAATATCCATATGCGGGGCAAGCGCACTGCCGTTAATAATCACCAACGCCCACACCACACCGCTTAGCAGCGTACACGCTGAGATCCACAGCCCTTTCAGCCCACCTTGCGGACAGGCAAAGTAGGCAGTGCAGCCCAGAAACCCAGCCCAGCTGAGTAAACCGAGAGAAACGGCCACCCATCCCCAGATCCCGGAGAGAATGCCCGTTGTGATTGCAATTGAGAGAAGTATGTTCATGCCGCGCATCTTAGCAGAAAAACGGCATTGGAATGAGATCGCGCACACAAATTATGCAAGTTGATAAATTGCGTTGCAGTTTAGCGTGATTTAAATCACATTTATTCGTCTGTCTCTTCCTGTAATTCGTCCCACATCGCACCAATCGCATCACGTGTCAGGGGCGCAATAGTACGCCAGAATGGCGTATTCGCATGCGCTTCAACTTTGCCCAGAAACGTGCCGCACCAGGGTAACAGGTAGTCCACAAACAAGGTTTCAAGCGCTTCGCTTTCATCTTCCGCAGACTGGTCTTCAAGCCATGAAGCCGCCAGCAACAGCGTGCCAATATGATCTGCCGGCGTATCTGCCAGCGGCATTCCCCGGGCAGAAAGGAATGCACGCACATCCGATTCTTTAGCCCCTTCTACCCAGGCGCTGCGATAAGGCGGCACCGCGCAATCGTCTCCCACAAATAACGCGTTATAATCCGCAGCCAACTGAGGCATATCGCAGCTCTTCTGTAGACGAGCCAGCAGTTCGTCCTGTTCCAGCGGCCAGTTGGCGGAGAGTTTACCTTCGCTAATCAGGGTAAACAGAGGAACCAGTAAAGGGTCCTGCGGTTGGCGGTAAAACAGCGAGCCCAGTACACGACACAGGATAGAAAACTCGTTCATTAATATATTCCAGTTAGTAACAATTACAGTTCAGCAAATTCCGCGATCGGCTCCATGCCTCGCGATTCCAGAAACGTCAGCAGGCGCTTTGGCGTAACGTTTAAAATTCGGTCTTCCGGGAAATTCACATCATCGAGTATTTTACGACATTCACCGAAATCTCCTAAGGTGAAAGCGGTATGTGAATCTGACCCTAACGCGACCCAGCCGCCGGCATCACGCACAGCCGCAGCAACAGCGCGGCAATTGTCCTCACTGCCCTTACGCGAATGCAAAAACGAAGAGTTGTTGATTTCCAACGCAACCTGGTATTTTGCCGCTGCCTGAGCAATCGCAGTGATATCGACGGGATATTTGGGGTTACCCGGGTGGCTGATGATATGGACGTTGCCACTGGCCATAGTGGCTATCATCGCCTGCGTATTCGTCTCTTTATCGTGTGGCGCAAAAACCGGCTCATGAAAGCCTGCGATAATCAGATCCAGGGAAGTGAACATCGGACCTGAACAGTCAATTTCGCCTTCAATATTTTTAATATTCGCTTCAATTCCGCGCAGGATCCCTATGCCGTCCACGACACGAGGCCAAATGCGCATATTAATAA
>NZ_JAHLQZ010000256.1:0-4579 GCF_018919505.1 Citrobacter sp. S55_ASV_140 | reverse complement strand
GTAATAACACAGATGACTACTGAGGTTCCACAGATAGAGCGCGAAGGGCTCCGGGCGGGAAATGACCTGCTGCATTTCAGCCTGCATTATTTTCGCGCTGTCATACCAATTAAAAGTATCCGTTTCACTCCAGATGGTATCCACATTTGCCCAGTTTTTGGGATACCCCATACCAGCAGCGGTGTATCCGTGCTGCTTTAAAACGTCGAAAAGCGCGGGGCCGTGACGATGGATGGAGATGTTTTCTTCGAGATGGGTGTTATGTTCTAACGTATTGTCATCACCATGCAAGAGATCGCTAAATGCCATCAGTGAGGAGGTGGCAGTAGAAATGAAATTATTAAGTCGTAGCGACTGGTTATAAATTTTATTCGTAAAAGGAAACCACTGGCGATTGTTAAAGATCGTGTGATTGAGACTTTCGAGATGCAAAAATATAATATTTTTCTTCATGTTATTCACATATTAATAGTTCGAGCATGCTGATGTCGAAGACAGGAAGTCCGGTGACCGAATTAACTTCCTGTCGTTCAGAGAAACTGTCGTCGATAAATATGGCGTCGGCCTCGTCAATATAATCACTTTTCTTATCGTTTTTACCTAAGTGGGTAATGGTGTCAAAGAAATTGTTAATCCGCCGTTTCGCCAGTTCAGCATAAATGTCACCGGCATGACGCGTAATGAGATGAATTTTTATCCCGCGATTCAGACATTGGCAGAGAAAAGTGAAGACAGGCACGCAGAGTTTATCTTTGATGACGACGGTATCATCGTAGTCGATGTAGACATGTCGAAACGTGAAATTATGCGTATAGTGATTCGTTAAGCTACGTGTAATTTGCAGGTTTTTACTGAGCGGGTGCAATTTGACGTTTACCCGCATACTTTCGTACAACGTCAGCATGGCGAAATTAACGCCATTAGCACGATTAAGCGCCATTGTGCCTGCAATACGCGGCGCGACTTCCAGTAATGTCAAAGTACCTGAGGCAGAACGCTTCAACTGAAAAAACCATGCGCCGTAGAGCTGCAATTGCTGCGAAATAGCGCGAGCGTAAGCGTCCACTTCCGGCAGACTCACTAAGGTTGAGGTCATTGCAATACCGGCACGTATACGTGAGCGTATGCGAGGTTGGCAAAACAGTAATCCCTGAGCGCGATCGGAAAAACAATCAACCGTACACTCTTCCCCACTTAAATATTCACAAACAATCAGATCATCTCTTTCTGCCTGTAATGATGCCAGCATGGCTGGGGTATCAACACGCGCTGCTCCCTGCGCGCCCTGACCGCGATCTGGTTTAACAAAAACGGGCCATTGCTCTATCTCAGTAACGTCGTTAAAGATCTGCGGGGTGGGAATTGAATGTGTGAGAGCCTGATATGTTTTACTTTTAAAACGCGTAATCTGGCAGGTTTCTTGCGATGGGCAGAGTACCGTGGCGGAAAGCGCGCCCCGGTTTTCAGATAAGGCAAGAAGGGCTTCATCATGTGCCGGGAAAATGTAATCAATTTTTTCTTGCAGCACTAATGCCTGCAATGTGGGTAACCAATTGCAATGCGTAACGTCAGGTACGATATGGTACTCGCTGGTGTAATGTCGGGCATGGCTATCGTAATCCGCCCCGGCTAAAACCAGATTTACGTTTTTTTCGTATCGAAGAGACAGGTAAATTTCTCTGCCAATTTCGGTCCCTGCAGGGAAGATAAGTACATTGATCATGCTGTTATGAGCTCAATAATAGTGCTGAGTTCTTCGGGGGTCATATCAGGATAAATCGGCAGACACAGCACCTGTTCGGCGATTTGGTTCGCCACGGGCAGCGTCTCTTTATTGGCGCCAGACATGTTTTTGTACATGTTAAGATTCGACAGCAACGGGTAGAAATAACGCCGCGTTAAAATGTTATGTTTTTTGAGATGATCGTATAACGCATCTCGCGACATTTTATAGTCGGGGCGCACCAGGATTGGGAAATAACTGTAGTTACTCTTAAGATTGGCATTGCTGTCAGGAATAACGATCCCTTGCGTGTTGGCGAGTTGCTCTCGATAACAGCGATCGATTTTTTGGCGCCTGGCTATCGCCTCATCAATATAATTTAATTGCAAGAGACCAAAAGCCGACTGGATTTCATTCATTTTGCCATTGATGCCTGGCGCGACAACGGTTAACTCGTCAGCAATACCAAAGTTTTTCAGGTAATCGATCCGTTGTTTTGTTTTTTTATCGTAACTGACGATGGCGCCACCCTCAAAAGTATTGAACACTTTTGTTGCATGGAAGCTGAGGACCGAAAGATCGCCATGACGTAGAATGCTTCCGCCGCAATCTTCTACAGCAAAAGCATGTGCCGCATCATAAATGACGGGAATACCATAATTATTGGAAATTTTTTCTATTTCAGTGGTGTTACAGCTTTGGCCGTAGACATGCACCGGCATAATTAACCCTGTTTTCGGGGTAATGGCCGACTCAATCAGGTGCGGGTTGATATTAAAGCTGTGTGGTTCAATATCAACAAATACTGGCGTTAATTGGTTCCAGAGAATGCTATGAGTCGTGGCAACAAAAGAATAAGGGGTGGTAATGACCTCGCCTTTAATTCTCAGCGTTTGCATTGCGGCAATTAACGCGATAGTCGCATTACAAAACAGTGAGATATAAGGGACGTTCAAGTAAGACGCTAACCTTTCCTCTAACAGTTGATGCATGACGCCATTATTGGTTAACTGCTTACTTGACCAAATCTCTTGCAGATACGGCATAAACTCCTCGAGTGGAGGCAAGAAAGGTTTGGTGACCGTAATAAGGTTATGATCTGCTTGTTTCATTGCTGAGGGTCCTGAGGGAATTTTTCACTAATCTGTTGATAGTGTTCTGGCAGTCTGGTTTTCAGACTGGTAAGGAGCGTGCTTCTGATCTTCTTATCAGTAATACTTTTTAACGCGGCAAAATATAATTGAGGTAATATTTCCAGGCGACTATCACAATAGATGATGGCCTGAACAATATGATATTGTGCTTTGCTGACGTCTTTATGGTGAATGGCCACGATAAAACCCTGGAAATGTAGCAAGGGGTCGGTTGGCTGTTTAAGCAGCAGTTCGTCAATATCTTCTTTGATCAGCGTATGGTCGGGATGAGCATACTGCTTCCAGCGGCTGTTCATCGCGTCTACCCAGGCGTCTTCATGTTTCCACTGATTAAGGATCATCATCCGGTTTTGGTACATTAATTTGCTCTTATCTTTTCTGTACCAGGTGTTGTTGTCATGGCGACGGTAGTAAGCCACTAAACGTCGGGATGAAATAAAATGCCCCTGGCGGGAAAGTTTCAGAAACATATCCCAGTCTTCCTGTACCAGTTCAGGATCGGAGCGTTCTATCTTCAGATACGCCTCGCGGCGGATTAACGATCCGATATAAAGACTGAGATTGCCAGATACCAGAAGATGATGAAAAACATCGCCATCAAGGAATATATCGCTGTAGGGAAAACGCGAGCCATCAGGCATGATGACCTCAATGGCGCTATAGCACATGACGCAATGTGGATTTTTCTCGAGAATATTAACCTGATGGGAGATTTTGGTGCGGACGATAAGATCATCAGAGTCGACGACAGCAATATATTTACCCGAGGCCATATTCATTGCCTCGATGATCGGTTTATCACCAATTTTATTTTTCTGCGAATAATAGTTAGTTTCGCGTAGGATCGTTTTGCAATTATATTTCCGTTGATATTTTTTAATGATATCAACAGACCGATCGGTAGACGCATCATCGACGATGATCACTTCGATATTTTTCCACGTCTGGTTAAAGACGCTATCCAGCGCCTCTTCAAGGAAAGCATCGTGATTATAACTGGTGACGATAATACTCACTAAAGGCGTTGGCATAGATTCATCTCTGGCGACAATTACTGTGTTATCAACTAAATAACTTCTGTTGCAGGCTTATCAGCAACGTATTGCTGTGTTGTTGGGGCGACGCCTCGATGAGGCTTACGATTTCCTGAGCTGCCCGTTTCCCCGCCTGTCCATCCATAAATGCATCACAATAGTGGCGGCGAATCTCAGCTAACGGCGTTTCCAGCGCAGCCCAATCAAACGCGTCGGAGAGCGCGTTGCGTAACGCCTGTATGTCCTGAGCCACCGGGAGAATGTCACGGATACGTTGATCGGCACTGTCAGGGGTAGAGAAACTTTGTTGTCCATCCAATAGCGAAGCCATACCTGGCCAGCTCAGTAAAATGACGCGTTTATTCATATGAATAGCGTCAAAAATAAAGCCGCTGCTGTCCGTCAGGATGTAATCTGCTTGTGCAATAAGCGCCAGCAGATGCTGTGGGTCGTCGAGTCTGTTCTTTAAATAGCGCTGCGCCAGCGCCAGAGAGGCGGTTTCCTCCGGTCTGTGAAGGGTGCCATGATGCAATTTAGTGACGATATTATATTCATGGCTTAAGCGACCGAGCTGTTCCGCCCAATGGGGCAGCGAGCTTAGCGCGCCATAGGTAGGGGCATACAGGATGGTCTGTTTTTTCGCATTGAGCTTCAGACTGTTTGGCAAC
>NZ_JAHLQZ010000255.1:0-4605 GCF_018919505.1 Citrobacter sp. S55_ASV_140 | reverse complement strand
GCCGAAGAGAACGGTTCGATCGTCAACTCTGGTCGCTGGCTGCAGTGGCACTGGAAAGGCGCGGATGCCCCAGGGATTGCCGCAACCGATGGCGAAATCCTCGCCGGTATCTTCCTGCGTCTGCGCAAGATGTATGCCGAACAAGGTGGCGCGAACCCGGAACAGGTGCTGAGCATGACCTGGAACTACTCCACACCGCATGAACCGGCTTCGGAAGAAGTGGCGATGGAGAGCAACGGGAAAGCGCTGGCTGATATTATCGACCCGGCAACCGGCGCGGTAATCGTCAAGAAAGGCCAACAGCTCAGCTCGTTCGCCCAACTGCGTGATGACGGCACGACCTCCAGCGGCTGCTGGATTTTTGCCGGTAGCTGGACGCCGGAAGGTAATATGATGGCGCGACGCGATAACGCCGACCCGTCGGGCCTTGGCAATACGCTGGGTTGGGCCTGGGCATGGCCGCTTAACCGCCGCATTCTTTATAACCGTGCTTCCGCAGACCCGCAGGGAAATCCGTGGGATCCAAAACGTCAGATCCTGAAATGGGATGGCGCGAAATGGAGCGGGATGGATATTCCAGACTATAGCGCCGCCGCACCGGGTACTGACGTCGGGCCGTTCATCATGCAGCCGGAAGGGATGGGACGCCTGTTTGCTATTGATAAGATGGCGGAAGGACCGTTCCCGGAACACTACGAGCCGTTTGAAACGCCGCTCGGCACTAACCCGCTGCACCCGAACGTTATCTCTAACCCTGCCGCGCGTATCTTTAAAGGTGACGCGGAAGCGCTGGGTAAAGCGGATAAGTTCCCGTATGTCGGTACAACCTATCGTCTGACCGAGCACTTCCACTACTGGACCAAGCATGCGTTGCTGAACGCCATCGCCCAGCCGGAGCAGTTTGTGGAAATTGGCGAGAAGCTGGCGAATAAGCTCGGCATCTCCCATGGCGATACCGTTAAAGTTTCCTCTAACCGCGGCTACATCAAGGCCAAAGCAGTGGTGACAAAACGTATTCGTACGCTACAGGCCAACGGTAAGGATATCGATACCATCGGTATTCCGATTCACTGGGGCTACGAAGGTGTGGCGAAAAAAGGCTTTATCGCTAACACGTTAACGCCATTCGTTGGTGATGCGAACACGCAGACGCCGGAATTTAAGTCCTTCCTCGTGAACGTGGAAAAGGTGTAACGGAGACGACCTATGGCTTATCAATCGCAAGACATCATTCGTCGATCCGCCACTAACGGTTTCACCCCCGCGCCTCAGGCGCGGGATCACCAGGAAGAGGTGGCGAAACTTATCGACGTCACGACCTGTATCGGCTGTAAAGCCTGTCAGGTTGCGTGTTCCGAGTGGAACGACATCCGTGATGAAGTGGGCAACAACGTTGGGGTGTACGATAACCCGGCTGATTTGACCGCCAAATCCTGGACGGTGATGCGCTTCTCGGAAGTGGAACAGAACGACAAACTTGAGTGGCTGATCCGCAAGGATGGCTGTATGCACTGCGCCGATCCAGGCTGCCTGAAGGCATGCCCGGCTGAAGGCGCAATCATTCAGTATGCCAACGGCATCGTCGACTTCCAGTCCGAGCAGTGCATCGGCTGCGGCTACTGCATTGCTGGCTGTCCGTTCGATGTGCCGCGCCTCAACCCGGAAGACAACCGCGTCTACAAATGTACGCTGTGCGTCGACCGTGTGGTGGTCGGGCAAGAACCGGCCTGCGTGAAAACTTGCCCAACCGGGGCGATTCATTTCGGCACCAAAGAGTCGATGAAAACGCTGGCTGGTGAGCGCGTGGCGGAACTGAAAACGCGTGGCTACGAAAACGCGGGCCTGTACGATCCAGCGGGCGTTGGCGGTACGCATGTGATGTACGTATTGCACCATGCCGACAAGCCGAATCTGTACCACGGTCTGCCGGAGAACCCGGAAATCAGCGCCACCGTGAAGTTCTGGAAAGGCATCTGGAAACCGTTGGCAGCGGTCGGCTTCGCAGCGACGTTTGCGGCCAGTATCTTCCACTACGTCGGTGTGGGTCCAAACCGTGCGGAAGAGGAAGAAGACAATCTGCATGAAGAGAAAGACGAGGTGCGCAAATGAAACGACGTGACACCATCGTGCGCTACACGGCGCCGGAACGCATCAACCACTGGGTAACCGCCTTCTGCTTTATTCTGGCGGCAGTGAGCGGGATGGGTTTTCTCTTCCCGTCTTTTAACTGGCTGATGCACATCATGGGCACGCCGCAACTGGCGCGAATTGTGCACCCGTTTGTCGGCGTGATCATGTTTGCCTCGTTTATCATCATGTTTTTCCGTTACTGGCACCACAATCTAATCAATCGGGATGATATCTTTTGGGCGAAGAATATTCGTAAGATTGTCGTCAACGAGGAAGTAGGTGACACGGGACGTTATAACTTCGGCCAGAAATGCGTATTCTGGGCGGCGATTATCTTCCTGGTGCTGTTACTGGTGAGCGGAGTGATCATCTGGCGTCCGTATTTTGCGCCTGCTTTCTCAATCCCGGTGATCCGATTCGCGTTAATGCTGCATTCATTTGCCGCAGTAGCGTTAATTGTGGTTATCATGGTGCACATTTACGCCGCCCTTTGGGTGAAAGGCACCATTACCGCGATGGTGGAGGGATGGGTTACTAAATCGTGGGCGAAGAAACATCATCCGCGCTGGTACCGTGAAGTCCGCCAGAAACAGGAAAAATCATCTGAATGAGCATTCGCATAATCCCGCAAGATGAGCTGGGTTCGAGCGAGAAACGCACGGCGGATATGATTCCGCCGTTATTGTTCCCCAGACTCAAAAATTTGTATAACCGCCGTGCTGAACGTCTGCGCGAGCTGGTCGAAAACAACCCGCTGGGCGATTATCTGCGCTTTGCCGCGCTGATCGCCCACGCACAAGAAGTGGTGCTGTACGATCATCCGCTGCAGATGGATCTGACCGCTCGTATCAAAGAAGCGAACGATCAGGGCAAGCCGCCGCTGGATATCCACGTCCTGCCACGCGACAAACATTGGCAAAAACTGCTGCAATCGCTAATTGCTGAGCTGAAGCCGGAGATGAGCGGCCCTGCACTGGCCGTAATCGAGAATCTGGAAAAAGCCTCTGAGCAGGAACTGGAGCTGATGGCCAGCGCGCTGTTTGCCTCAGATTTTGCCTCCGTCAGCAGCGACAAAGCCCCGTTTATTTGGGCTGCGCTGTCGCTCTATTGGGCACAGATGGCAAGCCTGATCCCCGGCAAAGCGCGCGCTGAGTACGGCGAACAACGCCAGTTCTGTCCGGTATGCGGTTCGATGCCGGTCTCCAGCGTGGTGCAAATCGGCACAACGCAGGGACTACGTTATTTGCACTGCAACCTGTGCGAAACCGAATGGCACGTGGTGCGCGTGAAGTGCAGCAACTGCGAACAGAGCCGCGATTTGAACTACTGGTCGCTGGATAACGAGCAGGCGGCAATTAAAGCGGAAAGCTGCGGCGACTGCGGGACTTACCTGAAGATTCTCTACCAGGAAAAAGACCCGAAAGTCGAGGCCGTGGCCGACGACCTCGCTTCCCTGATGTTGGATGCACACATGGAGCAAGAAGGCTTTGCCCGCAGCTCCATCAACCCGTTCCTGTTCCCGGGTGAAGGGGAGTAAAACCCCAGTACTGCCGGGCGACGCTGGTCGCCCGGACTATAACGTATACGGTGTGACCACACCGGATATGCTTGCAAAATCTTTGGTATTACGCGTAACCAGTGTCAGATGATGAATCTGCGCAGTAGCCAGGATAATGGCATCCGGCAATTTCATCCCGTATTCTTGCCTGATATTCACGCTTCGCTCAGCAATATCCTGTGAAACACCAATAATGTTAAAAGCGCCTAGCGCAATGCGAGTACGGGCCTCCTGATGGTATTTTTTTGCGCCTACCATCACCTCCATCCATGTAATGAGACTGATTGCGTTCTGTGGCGGCCATGTTTCTATCGCCACTTTTGCTTCACTTCGCCCGCTAAACAGGTCGATGAGGATATTGGTATCAAAAAGCGCAGCCCCTTTGACCATTACCATTCCTCACGAAGTTTACGTTGATATTCAACACCATCTTCCTCACAGCCTTGCCAGAGCCCCAATGCTTTCGAAATTGTGGTTTCAGCCCGATCCTGTCTTTCCAGATACTGCTCAACGGCCTCCCGCAAGAGTTCTGCACGAGGTAGGTTGCGTTGCACCTTGAGATCGTCAAGCCGTTTAATCACGTCGTCTGATAAATCGAGTAAAATTCTGCCCATATCCATCCCAGCCATCATACTCACATATACCTCCAGTATATCATTCGCGCTTATTTTTCAAACAACATACACCTGAGACTGACGAGAAAATAGTTATTACGCGAACGATTTCTATTTTTGCGAGCCGCTTTCCAGAATCGTACTCAGCCCACTTTTCCCATTTCCATTCATACCAAACCAGGCTATAACACTGTATATCCATACAGAAAAGGGAATAAAAATGACACTGGAAAGCGGGATTGCGCAGTTAGTGGAGGAATTTATCGCGGTGGGGCGCCCCTCTTCTCGCGAGCAGAATATTGA
>NZ_JAHLQZ010000254.1:0-4615 GCF_018919505.1 Citrobacter sp. S55_ASV_140 | reverse complement strand
ACGGCAGGGGTTGGCGTAAAGCCGTTGTTTTCCTGCACGATGACATCAACGCCATTCGCCGCCAGCACTTCCAGCACAGAGATAAAAGCCGGTTCAGACAGCGCGTGGGTATCCTTGCCCACAAAGCACGGGCCAGTAATCCCGTTTTTCGCACGTTCTTCAGCAATCGCCTGGGCGATAGCCAGAATATGCGGCTCGTTAAAACTATGACGACCTGCACTGCCGCGATGCCCGGACGTACCGAACTTGACGGCGTGCTCAGCGTTCCCTGCCGTTGGTTTCAGTACATAGTACTGTGCCGTCAGTTGGGCGACGTTAATCAAATCACTCTGTTGCGCAGGTTGACCTGCACGGTTGTGGATTGCCATTGCCTGGTCCTTCTAATGCAAGGATTAAATTGTTCCGCAAACCTTTTCAATCAATTCCGCAGGGAATTGCATTGACTGCATGATGTACTCCACCATGCTGCATTTACGGCCGGTGTTGGTATTGGTGATCACCCAGTACGGCGTGCCTGGCACGTGTTTCGGTTTGGTTTGATTACCATTTTTCAGCAGCGTCTGTTCATCTGCCGCAAAATAAACGCGCGTCCGGCCATGCAACGAATCCGTTGCTTCGGCGAATGCGTTTTGATCCAGAGAATAGAGTGTAGACAGCACCAGCATAAAGCGATTTACTGCTTTCTTCTGTTCCGCATATTCATCGGACAACAGCAGTTCACGCATCGCGCGCACTTTATCTTTTACGGGGTTAACCGGCTTAGCTTCCACGACAGGTTGCACAGCGCGGACTTCTTTTACTACCGGAGTGACAGGCTGTGCTGCGGCGGAAAATTTCAACATACGCCGTAAAATGTCGGATGCGCTCTCGCCGATATGCTTGGTATGGCTGGCAATATAGCTATAGAGTTCATCATCAACTTCAATCGTTTTCATCTTAATCCAGTGCAGTGTTTAGCTGAATACAAGTTGTTGGGTTAACACGCGTAGTGTAAAGGCAAATCCCAACAGCGGATAGCGTCAAGCCTGGTGGCTGATAAAACTCGGAGTAACCGTAGTTGTTGCAGCCCTGTGGCAGAATGGTCAACATGATACCCTAACCCGTGAGTGTGAAAAAAAGAACTTTGCCATGAAATTGAATATCCGAGCGCAATCTGCGCAAAACCTGCACAATAATTCTCCCATCGTCCTGGTTCACGGCCTGTTTGGTAGCCTGGATAACCTGGGGATCCTGGCACGCTCCCTGGTGGCCGATCACGATATCATCCAGGTTGATATGCGAAATCATGGCCTCTCGCCCCGATCGCCTGAAATGAATTATGCGGCCATGGCGCAAGACCTGGTGGATACGCTGGACGATCGACAGATCGAAAAAGCGATCTTTATTGGTCACTCGATGGGGGGAAAAGCCGTCATGGCGTTAACCGCGTTGGCCCCTGATCGTATTGATCGGCTGGTGGCTATTGATATTGCACCGGTTGACTATCATGTGCGCCGTCACGATGAGATTTTTGCGGCAATCAATGCCGTAACCGAGGCACAAGCGTCCTCGCGCCAGCAAGCGGCAAGCGTCATGCGCCAGCATCTGCAAGAGGAGGGTGTTATTCAGTTTCTGCTGAAATCCTTTGTTGACGGCGAGTGGCGCTTTAACGTTCCCGTGTTGTGGGATCAATATCCCACTATCGTCGGTTGGCAAACCATCCCGGCATGGGAGCACCCGGCATTGTTTATTCCAGGCGGTAACTCCCCTTATGTCACCGAAGCGTATCGCGAGCAGCTACTGGCACAATTCCCGCAGGCTCGGGCGCACGTTATTGCAGGCGCGGGGCATTGGGTACATGCGGAAAAACCTGAAGCAGTGCTGCGGGCCATCCGTCGTTATCTGAACGAACCGGCTAACTGATTAAAAACTCAGCGTCCGTGCGCGATTACGCGCGTGGGCGTTGGCGTGCCTCTCCTGCTGATGTATTATGGCGCGCTATCCATCCGGGCGGACGCCTGGCTGATTGTTTCCCCGAAGTCACCAAGATCATGGCCAAAGAACAAACGGACCGTACGACATTAGATCTGTTCGCGCAGGAGCGTCGCCCGGGACGACCCAAAACTAATCCGCTCTCGCGTGATGAACAGTTACGTATAAATAAACGTAATCAGCTTAAACGTGACAAAGTTCGCGGGCTTAAGCGTGTCGAACTGAAACTGAACGCTGATGCCGTTGACGCGTTAAACGAGCTGGCCGAGGCGCGCAACATGAGTCGCAGTGAACTCATCGAAGAGATGCTGATGACCCAACTCACCGCATTGCGCGGTCAGGCATAGTCTGAATTTCTGCTCTAAATCATAAATCGTGTAGCACAGAGTGCAGTCCCGCGTGTTTGCTGTTTCCGCATGCCTGACTGTTCTGCTATGATTGCCCTTATCCGTGGGCAATGCGCCACCACCATTTCAATAAGTTTCAAGAGGTTATTTTACTCATGGCAATCACTGGCATCTTTTTCGGCAGCGACACCGGTAATACCGAAAACATCGCAAAAATGATTCAAAAACAGCTTGGTAAAGACGTTGCCGATGTACATGACATTGCAAAAAGCAGCAAAGAAGACCTGGAAGGGTATGACATTCTGCTGCTCGGCATTCCAACCTGGTACTACGGTGAAGCGCAGTGTGACTGGGACGATTTCTTCCCTACCCTCGAAGACATTGATTTTAACGGCAAACTGGTTGCATTGTTCGGCTGCGGCGACCAGGAAGATTACGCAGAATATTTCTGCGATGCGTTAGGCACAATTCGCGACATCATTGAGCCACGCGGCGCCACCATCGTCGGTCACTGGCCAACGGCGGGTTATCACTTTGAAGCGTCCAAAGGCCTGGCTGACGACGACCACTTTGTCGGTCTGGCTATCGATGAAGATCGCCAGCCGGAGCTGACCGCTGAACGCGTAGAAAAATGGGTTAAGCAGATCTCAGAAGAACTGCACCTCGACGAAATCATCAATGCCTGATTTCGCGCGGCGCAGATCCTCATCTGCGCCGCATCAATAGATAAAACCAATCAAAATAATTGCTACAAATTTGTAACTTTTCCGTCTGACCCTGTACAATGGCTGGATGCCAATCGGGTGTTGCACAGTGTGTTTGTCGGCGATACCACGTTTTGATTAACAATATATGCCAGAGACTTGCTGTTTTCATTTAACCATGGCAGTTCTATAATGATACGCAATTTCTCAAGTGCAATTTCTGTCACTTCTGTTAATGAAGTGAATCGTTTAGCTACAGGACAGATTCCGCATGACTGACAACAATACCGCATTAAAGAAGGCTGGCCTGAAAGTAACGCTTCCTCGTTTAAAAATTCTGGAAGTTCTTCAGGAACCGGATAACCATCACGTCAGTGCGGAAGACTTATACAAACGCCTGATCGATATGGGTGAAGAAATTGGTCTGGCGACCGTGTATCGTGTGCTGAACCAGTTTGATGATGCCGGTATCGTGACCCGCCACAATTTTGAAGGTGGTAAATCCGTCTTCGAACTGACTCAACAGCATCACCACGATCACCTCATTTGCCTCGACTGCGGCAAAGTGGTCGAGTTCAGCGATGATTCCATTGAAGCGCGTCAGCGTGAGATTGCGGCTAAACATGGTATTCGCTTAACCAACCATAGCCTCTATCTTTATGGCCACTGCGCCGAAGGCGATTGCCGCGAAGATGAGCATGCGCACGACGGCAAATAATGTGACGATTTCTGAAAAGCCAACCATCCGGTTGGCTTTTTTTATGGGCCAAATTTGACCATCCCCCTCTTCCTTCTACGTCAATGTTGCTTTAATGTAAAAATCAATTGCCATTCGGAGAGTTGAAATGGAACTTCGTCAACTACGCTATTTTGTGCGTATTGTAGAAACCGGCAGCATGGGTAGCGCGGCGCTCGATCTCAATATCGGTGTTTCGGCACTCAGTCAGCAAATGACGCGCCTGGAAAGCGAACTTGCTATTCGTCTGCTTCAACGCACCTCGCGCGGTGTGACGCCCACCAGCGCCGGACTGGCTTTTTACTCCCAGGCGCAGCTGGCGCTCCGGCATGCAGACGATGCAATCCTCGCCGCGCGCGAGGCCCGACTTTCCGGACACGTCAGCGTCGGTATGGCCCCCAGTACCGCTTCCGTTCTCGGCATGCCATTTATTCACGCCATGCGGGAAAGCTATGCTGATGTTCGCCTGCATGTGGTGGAAAGTCTCTCTGGCAACCTGGAACGAATGATTAATACCCGCCAGATTGATCTGGCTGTCGTGTTTCAAAAAGAAAAGATCCTGCGCTGGAGCGCCAGACCGATTCTTGAAGAACGGCTGTTTTTGATTGGGACCCATGCCCTATTGGCTGATATTGTCGACGACAATATTGCTCCAGCCCAACTGGCAAATATTCCATTGATCATGCCAAGCCCGGGACATGGTCTGCGCGGCAGGCTGGATGCCATCTGCCAGGAACACGCGCTAAATATTGAGATCGCTACTGAAATTGATGGTCTGGCGTTACTGATGCGCGCCGTACGCAGTGGCATTGGCGCCACTCTTCAGCCCGGTGCGGCGATCTCCCATCTCGATAAAG
>NZ_JAHLQZ010000253.1:0-4624 GCF_018919505.1 Citrobacter sp. S55_ASV_140 | reverse complement strand
TTTGAATACTGCTCGCCAGATTCAATCATCATGTTGAGCACTTCATGCCCGTGAATAGATTCCATACTACCTCCTCAATAAAGGGCATAGCCTAATGTGAAGCGCAGGGCGCTGCTTTGCGCTAACACAGGTTTACCAGCAGATAAATGTCATTTCCCATACATCTTAAAATCACCCAATAATCGTAAAGATTAATGTACATGCATTGTAACGGTGATTTGACGAAAATAATGTTTTGCCTTAACCTGCGCCGCAGATATAACCGTTGATTATCTCTGGGACAGAGGAAAGCGTGAAAAACAGAACCCTGGGTAGTATTTTTATCGTGGCGGGAACCACGATTGGTGCCGGTATGTTGGCAATGCCGCTGGCTGCGGCAGGCGTGGGGTTTAGCGTCACGCTGGTATTGTTAGTCAGTCTGTGGGCGTTAATGTGCTACACCGCGCTGTTGCTGCTTGAAGTGTATCAACACGTACCGGCTGACACCGGGCTGGGTACCCTGGCGAAACGTTATCTTGGCCGTTACGGACAATGGGTAACGGGTTTTAGCATGATGTTTTTAATGTACGCGCTGACGGCGGCGTATATCAGTGGCGCAGGTGAACTGCTGGCCTCCAGCATCAGCGACTGGACCGGGACAGCTATCTCGCCATCAACAGGTGTACTGCTGTTCACCTTTGTTGCCGGTGGTGTGGTTTGCGTTGGGACGTCGCTGGTCGATCTGTTCAACCGTCTGTTGTTCAGTGCCAAGATAATTTTCCTGGTAGCGATGCTGGCCCTGTTAATGCCGCATATCCATAAAGTGAATCTGCTTACGCTGCCGCTTCAGCAAGGGCTGGCGCTGTCCGCAATCCCGGTTATCTTCACGTCGTTCGGTTTTCACGGCAGCGTTCCGAGTATCGTCAGCTATATGAACGGTAACATCCGTAAACTGCGCTGGGTATTTATTACCGGTAGCGCCATTCCTCTGATCGCCTATATTTTCTGGCAACTGGCAACGCTGGGCAGCATTAACTCGTCCACGTTCATGAGGCTGTTAGCCAACCACGCTGGTTTAAACGGATTGCTACAGGCGTTACGTGAAGTCGTGGCATCGCCGCACGTTGAACTGGCGGTACATTTGTTTGCCGATCTCGCACTGGCGACCTCTTTCCTCGGTGTCGCGCTGGGGCTGTTTGACTATCTGGCAGACCTTTTCCAGCGCCGAAATACCGTAGCAGGAAGGATGCAAACCGGCGTGGTGACGTTCCTGCCGCCGCTGGCATTCGCGCTGTTCTATCCACGTGGTTTCGTGATGGCGCTGGGATATGCGGGCGTTGCCCTCGCGGTACTGGCGCTACTGATCCCCGCCATGCTGGCATGGCAAAGCAGAAAACATAACTCGCAGGCTAACTACCGCGTGGCGGGTGGCGCACCGGCGCTGGCGTTGGTGTTTATGTGCGGCATTGTAGTGATCGCGGTACAGTTTTCCATTGCAGCAGGGTTACTGCCTGAAGTGGGTTAAACAAAAGGGGCTTTACGCCCCTTTCTGTTAATGCAGACAGCACTGCTTATATTTTTTCCCACTGCCGCACGGGCACGGGTCGTTACGTCCTACCTTGGCATCCACTTTTACCGGCACCTTCACCGGCGTTTCCTGCGGATGCGCCATCCACCAGGCATGCAGATCCAACGCCGCCAGACGGATAGCGTCCACGCTTTCCTCAAACTCTTCTGGCGTCAGTTTCTCAACCACCGCGAAGTTTTCTTCTGTACCATGCAGCGCAATAGCCTCGAGCGCCGGTTTCAACGTATCCGGTAATGCGGACCAGTCCGACAACGCGACGCCGCGCATATAACCAAAGCACCACTCTTCTACGATGGTCAGTTCATGCTCGTCAATTTCACGCAGACCAAACAGCGGCTCAAACTGCTCAGGGTATTCATCCAGACGATCGGCCGTATCCGCCATGTGCTGAAACGCCAGGTTCATGAAGCGCGTCATTTCTTTTTCGGAGGACCAGCGAGGGACATACTGCGCACCACCCCAAATTGCGACCAGCCACTGCTCCGGTTCAATTTCATACGGTGAACTGAGCACCGCCGTCAGCAAACCATCCAGTTCTGACACATCCAGAATAGCCTTGTCCGTATTGTACTTAGTCAGTACATCATCCAGCCATTCCAGTTCGCTCTCGTTTAATGGTCCCGTTTTCATAACGCTTTTCCTTAGTCAAAAATTCTCGCCTGTAATCATCCTACATGGCTGGAGGGATAACAGATACAAATGGGCGTGGGCGGCTTACAACTGCCGCCAGTTCAGGTTAACAGGAAACGAGGGGAATTCCGGTAGTTAACGCACAAAAGAGAACACCAGGCCGCCGGGCATCATACCGGGAAAACAGAACAAAACCACCCGTAGGTGGTTATTGTTGCTCAATACGGTTAAGCGTCGCGCTATACCCGGTTTTTGCTACCGCTTTAAGCAAAGTCTCGGTAGGAAAACCTTCAGGCACGATCGCTTCTGCCTGCCTTGTCTTGAGTGAGGATTTGGCCTTAATGACGCCATCGGTTTCGCGTAATGCCTGATTGACCGAAATTACGCATAACGAGCAGGTCATATTTTGTATATCCAGCACCACTTTTTGATTGGCCGCCTGAACCCACAACGGCAATAATAAGCCTGCAACTAACGTGAAAATCTTCATTCAAACACCTCATAAAACCAGGCAACCAGCGTTGGGTAAAATAACACCGGCAAAATCAACGCCAGCGCACACCAGTAGAGAACGCGCGCTTGTTTCAGGGTTAGCCAGCCAGAACACCACAACCGTTTGGAAAAATAGAGTCGCCAGAAAACACGCAGTAATAATCCCAATGACAGCAGCATCAAAGGAATTCGTAAAAACTCAAACCGGGTTAAAACAGCAAAGCTCGCCGCTGAAATACCAAATAACAGATATAACAGCGGCCCAACGCAGCATAAACCGGCAGTGACGGCAGCCGCCGCGGCCGTCAGCAGGGTCAGTCCCGCGCCTTTAGCGTTGTTCTGTGGCGACATAGCGGTAGGAGAACACTTTAGGATCGTAGAAATTGATCGGGTCGCCATCGACTTCTGCGTAAGGATAACCAAAGTTGTTCATGGCGCCCTGCTCTGTCGCCGGATACAACTCGAAATCACGTCCGTAGTTGAATCCTACCCAGTTCATTTCCCAGTTACCAAACAGGTAAGCGTTGACGGCCTGGACATCGGCGTCCTGATGCGATTTTTTCTCAGTCAGACGCATTTTGGTCACGTCAGCGGGATCGCACGGTAACCAACCGTAGCCTGCCAGATAGAATTCGGCGCGACAGTGCTGTCCACCGCTGACATCGGCAACGCCTGCGCTATCGGCCTTGCCAAAGGCGCTTGTCGAGTAGCGCTCGAGCTTATTGGCTTTGCCCAGACGGATGCCAAACAGTTCACGCGCCGGAATACCGCTGGCCCGTGCCAAAGCAACAAAAACGGAGCTCATATCGGTACATTTTCCCTTGAGCTTGCCGCTTTTTAAGATCTCCGCCACATCACCGGTACCGCAGCCAATAACGTCATTATCTCGTTCCATATGGCTACTCACCCAGTCGTAAATGAGACGCGCTTTTTTCAGCGGATCTTGCTCATTACCGGTAATTTTGCGCGCGGTTTCCAGAACCAGCCCATCAACAGGCGTATGTGCCGTCGGTAACAAGTAGGGTTTTACATCCAGCGGATAAATAATCTGCTCCGGTACTTGCCAGGTTTTTAGCGCATCCTGCTTCAACGGCTCCCAGTCGGCAGTTTCGATGTCGATATCAACGTTAATCAACAATTCGCTCTGGGAGTCTGGCCAGGTGGCGAACAGCGTCTTCGCGCCATAGGCATTGTTGGTGGTGACATATGCCTGCTGATAGTTCCCGCTAAAGGCAAGGGCTGTCATTTGTTGAAACGCAGTGTCTACAGGTAGCGGGATCCAGAGTTTCACCACACCGCGCGATCCCTCAGCAGGGTTGAGTTTATACGTTTGTGATAAGACAAAGCGTCGACGCGCGACAGGCGCGACTATTGGCTCCGCGGCATGTACCGTCTGGCTAAGAACCGTAGGCCCGACTAAACCGGCGGCGGAAAGGAGAACACTATTTTTGAGAAATTGTCGACGTTGCATTGCTGTCTGTCCATGTTGTAAGAGTTGAGCTACGGCCCGTTGGGAAACCGGCGATCATCACAGCAGACAGACGCTGACTTAAAAAGGCGAGTCGATGGGAATTATTCATCAATAACAGACCTGTTAACTGTGAATGAAATGAGAGACTACAAGGTCGCTATTAAGCCATTTACAGGCAAAAAAGTACAGTAGCAAGCGGGTATCAATCTGCCAGATCACCCTGTCGCATGAAGCAAACGCAGCAGAAATCCGGCCTATATTTAAATGCATGCAATAGTAGAAATAACCCAATCCATAATCCCGTTTCATATTCTGGGAGGAAGTAAAAATGGCAATGAGAATACTGTCTATTGATGGCGGCGGGATCAGAGGCATCCTGCCGGGTATGCTACTTGTGGCACTGGAGAAGAAATTGCAGGATATATCAGAGAATCCTGCCGCCAGAATTGCGGATTACTTCGATC
>NZ_JAHLQZ010000252.1:0-4639 GCF_018919505.1 Citrobacter sp. S55_ASV_140 | reverse complement strand
ACAATAAAGTGACCATTATGTAGGCTGGATAAGCGTATCGCCATCCGATAAAAAAGCCCGGTGTTTAAACACCGGGCTTTTTATTAGTTGCGGTACAGCACTTTAATGATGTGGTAACCGAACTGAGTGTGCAGCGGGCCGGTTGGCTCCAGCACCGGGCAGGAGAAGACCACTTTGTCGAACGCCGGCACCATCTGGCCCTGACGGAATTCACCTAAATCGCCACCGCGTTTGCCCGATGGGCAGATGGAATGCTTCTTCGCCAGTTTGCCGAAGTCGGCGCCGTTTTTAATCTGCTCCAGAAGATCCAGTGCCAGTTTCTCTTCTTTTACAAGGATATGCACTGCTGCTGCTGTTTTTGCCATGATCGTGCCTTCAAAAGGGAATATATAAGGCTGGCGATTTTAGCATGGCTTATCGGCGATACAGCACCTTGATGATGTGATAGCCGAATTTGGTTTTGACCGGCCCGTAAGGTTTAAGCAGTGGGCAGCTAAACACGGCGGCATCAAATGGCCCGACCATCATCCCCTGTTTGAACTCACCCAAATCGCCGCCGTTGCGCCCGGATGGGCAGCGAGAGTAGCGTTTTGCCAGGTGATCGAAGCTAATACCGCGATCCAGCTTGCTCAGGATTTCCAGAGCAAGTTTTTCTTCTTTTACCAGGATGTGCAGGGCTGCCGCGCTCTTAGCCATTATTTTGTTCTCATGTCTCAAAGATATCTCGTTACTTTATCATCCGCCTTCGCCGTGAACATATACTCTTCGCCATCACGGGACAGATGTCTCGCCTGATGTATGGAAGCGAGAGATGAGCGACATTTTTATCTGTCCTGTTCCTTCTTGTCACGGACAGCCGTCCTGTCCCTACCGCTGTGGAGCGAGATAACATGGATACAATGAAAAAACCTGAATTTTCAGTCGGCTGGCTTTCCGGGCTTAGTGATATTGTTCGCGATCCACAGCTTTATGAATTACTGAAATATTGCCCTCTGGAAATCATGCAGCAATGGCGCTTTGAAGAGATCCCGCGTGGAGACTTTATTTGCCGGCAGGGGGAAATATGTCAGCGCTTTTCGCTGATTATTGCTGGCGAAGTGGATGTGTTCTATGAGGCTGAAGATGGACGTCGTTATCGTCAGGCCCGCTACCGGAAAGGCGACATGCTGGGCGAGCTCGAGATCTTTGAGTCACGTCATTACATCTGTTCGGTGGTGGCGGTAGGGCATGTGCAGCTCCTGAGTTTGTCGCAGGAATATTTTTGCCGCTGGCTGGCCTTAGATAACCATTTTAACCAGCGGATGCTGCGCTTCTTTAGTCAGCAATATTATCAGCTGTCAAAAAAGGCCAGCAGCGACAATCTTTACTCGCTGCATCAGCGAGTATGTCAGGCGTTATGGCTGCGTTATCAACAAGATGGCACCAACGCAATCTTGCTGGATAAGCTAAACCTCAGCGAGGAGCTGGCGGCGACGACCCGTAGTATTAATCGTATTTTACATGATCTGAAAGCGTTACAGATTATTGATACCGATGGTGAAAGCATTGTGTTGTTAGTCCCTGAAAAGTTAAAGCAGGAGGCTGATATCGGATAACCGCAAGAGTGAAGGAGGCGCGAGAATGTCGCTGCAACCCCATATCCAGTTAAGCAAGGAGATGACCGGCGCACGCTATGCGCTGCTGCCGGGCGATCCGTTGCGGGTGGACCGCATCGTCAATTTTCTTGATAACCCAGAACTGCTTGGTCAAAACCGGGAGTTTCGCGCCGCGCGAGGTTGGTATAAGGGCGTCGAGATTTTGGTGCTCTCTACCGGGATCGGCGGGCCGTCTACGGCGATTGCCATTGAAGAACTGCGCCAGATCGGCCTAACAACCCTGATTCGTATCGGTAGCTGTGGGGCGTTGCAGGATAATCTTGCGCTCGGTGACGTGATTATCGCCCATGCCGCAGTAACGGATGACGGGACCAGCCGTACCTATGCGCCAGCAGGCTATCCGGCCTGCACCGACCCGCAGTTAACCTGGGAACTGATGGTGCAGGCGCGCCAGATGAATATCCCCGCCGTGTGCGGCCTGGTGCGTAGCCACGACAGTTTTTATACCGATCGGGAAGCAGAACTGGATGCGCAGTGGTCGGCGCTCGGCGTTCTGGGCGCGGATATGGAGAGCGCCGCTCTGATGACTATCGGCGCGCTGCGAGGGTTACGTACGGCGTCATTACTCAACGTGGTGGTTGCCCACAACGGTTGTCTGGATAGCAGCATCAATGATTATGTCCAACAGGACGCGTTGTGCCAGCAGGGTGAAGAACGGCAAATTGCCCTGGCGCTCCGCGCCATTTATTCCGTCAGCCAGTCAGGAGGTCAGTGATGGACTTTTTTAGCATTAACAATGTGATGGTCAACATTCCTCTCGGCGAAGGCGGGTATGCGCTATCGTGGATTGAAGCCATTGGTACCGTATTTGGTCTGTTATGTATCTGGTGTGCCAGCCGGGAAAAAATCATCAATTACCTGTTTGGCTTGATTAACGTCACACTGTTTGCCGCAATTTTCTTCCAGATTCAGCTCTATGCCAGCCTGCTGCTGCAGGTGTTTTTCTTCGCCGCTAACATTTACGGCTGGTATGCGTGGAGCCGGCAAAACGAGGCGCAGGAAGCTGCGCTCAAAGTACGTTGGCTTTCCCGTCAGCAAACCCTGGTACTGGGCAGCGTATGCGCGGTGGCGATAGTTCTGATGACGCTGTTTATCGATCCGGTGTTTTCGGCGCTCACCCGCATCATGATTGCCCTGCTGCAAACATTTGGTATGCAGGTCGCTATGCCTGACCTCCAGCCCGATGCCTTCCCGTTCTGGGATTCCACCATGCTGGTATTGTCGATTGCGGCCATGGTACTGATGACGCGTAAATATGTTGAAAACTGGCTGCTATGGGTACTTATCGATGTTATTAGCGTGGTTATATACGCGGTGCAGGGCGTTTACGCCATGTCGCTTGAGTATGTCCTCCTGACTGCGATTGCTGTCATGGGAGCGTACGGCTGGATCAAAAGTGCGCAGCGAAATGGCTATACACCGCTTGCCGCGACGGTCTCCTGATTGACCCGATTTTCTGGCTACCCGCAAGGGTAGCCAGTTACTCTTTCTCCCCCTCTTTCTGCTACAATCCACCTCCCCGTGTTTACAGATTGAGCAATCCTCTATGCGTTTGAACCCCGGACAACAACAAGCCGTCGAATTCGTCACCGGACCTTGCCTGGTGCTGGCGGGAGCTGGTTCCGGTAAGACGCGTGTTATCACCAATAAAATCGCGCATCTGATTCGTGAATGTGGCTACCAGGCACGACATATTGCGGCCGTAACCTTTACCAATAAGGCTGCGCGCGAGATGAAAGAGCGCGTGGCGCAAACGTTGGGGCGTAAAGAAGCACGCGGGTTGATGATCTCCACTTTCCACACACTGGGACTGGATGTCATTAAGCGCGAATATGCGGCGCTGGGGATGAAGTCGAACTTCTCGCTGTTTGACGATACCGACCAGGTGGCCCTGCTTAAGGAACTGACCGAAGGGCTAATTGAAGACGATAAGCTTATTCTCCAACAGCTGATCTCGACGATCTCCAACTGGAAAAACGATCTGATGACCCCGGCGCAGGCGGCGGCCAGCGCGAAGGGCGAACGCGATCGTATTTTTGCCCACTGCTACGGTTTGTATGACGCCCATATGAAGGCGTGTAACGTTCTCGATTTTGACGATCTGATCCTGCTCCCGACGCTGCTGCTTCAGCGCAATGAAGAAGTGCGCGAACGCTGGCAGAATAAAATCCGCTATCTGCTGGTGGATGAATATCAGGATACCAACACCAGTCAGTACGAGCTGGTGAAGTTGCTGGTGGGGAAACGGGCACGCTTCACCGTCGTGGGCGATGACGATCAGTCGATATACTCCTGGCGCGGCGCGCGTCCGCAGAACCTGGTGCTGCTGAGTAAAGACTTCCCGACCTTACAGGTGGTTAAACTGGAGCAGAACTATCGCTCCTCCGGGCGCATTCTCAAGGCGGCGAATATTCTCATCGCTAATAACCCGCATGTGTTTGAAAAGCGACTCTTTTCTGAGCTGGGCTATGGTGCGGAGCTTAAGGTATTGAGCGCCAATAACGAAGAGCATGAAGCGGAGCGCGTCACCGGTGAACTGATCGCCCATCACTTCGTCAATAAGACGCAGTATAAGGACTATGCGATTCTGTATCGCGGCAACTATCAGTCGCGGGTGTTTGAAAAATTCCTGATGCAGAACCGCATCCCGTACAAAATTTCCGGCGGTACCTCGTTCTTCTCTCGTCCGGAGATTAAAGACTTGCTGGCCTATCTACGCGTACTCAGCAACCCGGATGACGACAGCGCGTTCCTGCGCATCGTTAATACGCCGAAGCGCGAGATTGGCCCGGCGACGCTGCAGAAATTAGGTGAATGGGCGATGACGCGTAATAAAAGCCTGTTTACCGCCAGTTTTGACATGGGCCTGAGCCAGACGCTGACCGGACGCGGATATGATTCACTGACCCGTTTTACGCACTGGTTGGGTGAAATTCAGCGCCTGGCAGAGCGTGAGCCCGTTGCGGCCGTGCGCGATCTTATCC
>NZ_JAHLQZ010000251.1:0-4763 GCF_018919505.1 Citrobacter sp. S55_ASV_140 | reverse complement strand
ATTTTCTTGTATGGAAAGGTGTGCAATATATGGCATTTGGATATTTAGCGCAGGGGGCGGTCTCTGCTATTCTTATCTGCATTTGGTTTTATTATTACAATAAAAGAGAAGTTTATGACCATCTATAATATCATGTATATTCTTCTTTGGGGGATGGCATTAATATCCTACTCGAAAAATTTTAAAGTAAATCAAGTGTTTTTTGTACAGGTTTTAGTGTTGTCATTATTTACTGCTTTAAGATTTCAGACAGGATATGATTGGCCTGTCTATCAGACATACTATAATTCACCAGAGAACTCAACAATTTCTTTTGAGATTGGTTTTTCAACACTAATAACATTGTTTAAGTTTTTAGGTTTGAATTTCAATGTTTTTGTTTTTTTTGTGAGTGTCGTGGAGATCTTATTGCTCGCGAAAGTTATTAAGTATTTCTTTCCGAGGCAATGTGTGCTGATTTTGGCAATAATGTTTTCTTTGGCCGATTTCTTTCTAATTCCAATGTTTGCATTGATGAGACAAGGCTTGGCTGTGAGTATTTTCCTTTATGGCTTAATGCTCTATGATAAAGGTTTTTTTGTTAAAGCGAAAATGTTATTTGTTTTGAGTATGCTTTTTCATTTATCTACAATACCTATCATTGTATGTACTTATCTAGTTATAAAACTTAGATTTAGCAGTAAAACAATGCTAATCGTTTTCGCATTGTCCTTATTGACATATCTAATTTCGTTTGATCTTATTGGTTATCTTATCTCATTTATAATTCCTTTCATTGATCAGAAGTATGAGATGTATATGCAAAGAGATACTTATAATGCATCTGGTCTATATCGTATAGTTTTTTCTGCAGTATCTGTTTTTGCATGTTTCTTGATCTATAAATATGGTTCCCTAAATATAGTGACAAAAATTAATAAAAGTACATTAATTTATGCACTTCTAGCAGTCATTTTTCCACTCCTGTTTTATGCTTATCCTACCATTTCAACTCGATACCAATATTTTTATGCAATTTTCATGATAGGTTTAAGCTTAAGTTTATTGGACTATTTAAAGTCTAATAATCTATTATTAGTAATACTGATGATGGGGTTCTTATTTTATGTACCTTTCTACCGTTTTATTACAAATCCACTTTCAATAGTGTTTGTACCGTATCAAAATATGATTACATATGATGAATCAAATTCTACTGGTCAAGCACGGACTGATGAGTTAATGACTCAACTTTATCAACTTTGGGATAAATAATAGCTTCGTTATGAAAAATATCGTATTAATGACTACCAAATATAATGATAATAAAAAAGATGCTTGGCTAACCAATGAACTTGCATATTCAATTCGAGACAGTGGTTACAATATGACTGTCGTAGTTTTTTCATGGATGCCAAATGATCCTGAGACTAGGATAGATAATATTGATGGTGTGCAAGTTGTAAGGCTAAAATTACCGAAATGGATTTATAAAAAAAATATTCTAAATACTGCAATTAAGATATTTGCTTTTCCGTTTGTTGCTAGAACTTTTATAAAGAAAAATATTAAAGAGTGTGATTTATTAATTGCAAATACTCCTTGTGTAACGATACTTGGTTTATCGAGGCTGTTTAAGAAAAGATATAATGCTTACACATATCTTGTTCTATGGGATTTCTTCCCTTTTTATCTTAAAGATTTGGGATTAATGAGAAATAAATTTAACTTTAAATTTTTTCACTTTTTAGAGGAATGGATGTATCGCTCTTTTGATAAAATTGGATGTATGACAAAAGGTAATATAGATTTTCTTGAAAAAAACTTCAAAACAATTAAAAAAGAGAACATGGAAATATTGCCTCTATGGGCAAAAACTAAGAAACTTAAGCAACTGGATCGACACAAAGTAAGAGATAAATTCGGATTACCTAAAGATGAAATTGTCATTATTTATGGTGGTGCTATGTCAGTCGTGCAAGAGCTTGAAAACTATCTTGAACTAGCCAAAAGATTTCAAGGGAAAAATGTTTCATTTATTATGGTCGGTTCTGGTACGGAAAAAGAAAAGCTAAAAGAAATAGCCGAAACTAATAATATTAGTAACTTGAAATTTATAGATTATGTTCCAAGAGATGAATATGAAGAACTTGTAGGCTGTTGCGATATTGGTTTTATATCGCTATCCCGGAAATTAACTGTTCCCAGTTTTCCATCGAAAAGTCTTGACTATTTTAAAGTGGCTATCCCTATTTTGGCTTCACTTGATCCTGTTACCGATTTCGGCGATATACTTGAGAATAAAATAAAAGCAGGATATTCTGTTATCGCAGGAAATATAGATGAGCTCGAATCTAAAGCGAATCTATTAATTAATAATGCTGCTTTAAGAGAGGATATGGGTAAATCCGGACGTAAGTATTATGAAGACTTTCTTACGGTGGAAAATGCAAAAAATATCATCATGAGTAAGATATAAATTCATTAGTGAATCAAGTTTATCAAAGGTAGTATAAAGTGGAGAGTCTATGTTTAAGAATAAAACTTTGTTAATCACTGGGGGAACAGGATCGTTTGGTAACGCAGTGCTTCGCCGCTTCCTGGATACGGATATCGCAGAAATTCGAATTTTTAGCCGAGATGAGAAAAAACAAGATGATATGCGGAAAAAATATAACAATTCGAAATTGAAATTTTATATTGGCGATGTACGTGACTATCAGTCAATTTTAAATGCAACTCGTGGAGTTGATTTCCTTTACCATGCAGCTGCCCTGAAGCAAGTGCCTTCATGTGAATTCCATCCTATGGAAGCTGTAAAAACAAACGTTTTAGGCACCGAAAATGTACTTGAAGCAGCGATTGCTAACGGCGTCAAACGTGTAGTTTGTCTAAGTACAGATAAAGCAGTTTATCCTATCAATGCAATGGGCATTTCCAAGGCTATGATGGAGAAAGTTATTGTTGCCAAATCTCGAAATGTTGATAAGTCTAAAACCGTCATTTGTGGCACTCGTTATGGCAACGTTATGGCTTCACGCGGTTCGGTTATCCCATTATTTGTGGACTTGATTAAAGAGGGTAAACCTCTGACGATTACTGACCCGAATATGACACGTTTCATGATGACGTTGGATGATGCGGTTGATCTGGTATTATACGCATTTGAACATGGCAATAATGGTGATATTTTTGTTCAAAAAGCACCAGCCGCAACAATTGAAACATTGGCTATTGCACTCAAAGAACTGATGGAGATTCCAGAACATCCTGTACATATTATTGGTACCCGGCACGGTGAAAAATTGTATGAAGCATTATTGAGCCGTGAAGAAATGGTCGCTGCTGAAGATATGGGTGAATATTACCGTGTTCCACCTGATCTTCGAGACCTCAATTATGGGAAATACGTAGAACAGGGTGATCAGCGAATTTCTCAAATTGAAGATTATAATTCACACAATACAGATCGTCTTGATGTAGAAGGTATGAAAAAATTATTGCTAAAACTGGCTTTCATTAGAGCCATTTGCGATAAAAAAGAATATCAACTGGATGAATAATATGAAGATTCTCATTACGGGTTCTAATGGATTCATCGGGAAAAATCTGCGTGTCCATTTGCGCGAAAATGGGTATAACGATATAATCTGTATCGATCGAGAAAACTCTCTTGAACAGCTTGATGAAGCGCTGCAATCAGCGGAATTTGTTTTCCATCTTGCAGGGATTAACCGCCCAACAAGTGATTCTGAGTTTTATGAGGGCAATGCTAACTTAACCGATTACATTGTTAATAAGTTAGCCGAGTTTGGTAATAAACCCCCTTTACTCATAACTTCATCAATTCAAGCTGAACTCGATAATCATTACGGAAAAAGTAAGGCGGCAGCAGAGTATTCAGTAAGCCAATATGCTAAAGATACTGGCGCAAAAGCTTATATTTATCGCTTACCTAATGTGTTTGGTAAATGGTGTAGACCTAACTACAACTCAGCTGTCGCGACTTTCTGCTATAATATTCTCAACGGGTTAGAAGTGACCATAAATAATCCAGATGCCCCGCTAAAACTGGTTTATATTGATGATGTCTGCAAGTCATTCGTTGATTGCTTAAAAGGCAAAGTTGATGAGAAAAGCGCAGAAGTCACACCTGTTTATAGTACGAATGTCGGTAACCTTGTTGACACCATCAGGTCATTTAAGGATAAGCAACATAGTTTGCTAATCGACCATGTTGGTACTGGTTTAACAAGAGCGCTGTATGCGACCTACTTGAGCTATTATTCGCCGTCAGAGTTTGCATATTCTGTAAAACGTCATAGCGATCCACGCGGGACGTTTGTTGAAATGCTCAAAACAAAGGAGTCTGGTCAGTTTTCATTTTTTACTGCGCATCCTGGTATTACAAGAGGCGGACACTATCATCATACTAAAAATGAAAAATTTCTAGTCATTAAGGGCAAAGCAAAATTTGCATTTAGGCATATTGATTCGAATGACTATTATGAAATATTCGTTGATGGAGATGAATCAAAAATAGTCGAAACTGTTCCTGGATGGTCGCATGACATCACTAACATTGGTGACGATGAAATGATAGTTATGCTATGGGCAAATGAAATTTTTGACCCTGAAAATCCAGATACGGTTAATTATAAAATTTATGAAGAGTAAAAAATGAAAAAAATGCATGTCATGACCGTCGTTGGTACACGGCCTGAAATTATCCGTCTGTCACGTGTTTTGGCAAAACTTGATGATTTTTTTGAACATACTATCGT
>NZ_JAHLQZ010000250.1:0-4777 GCF_018919505.1 Citrobacter sp. S55_ASV_140 | reverse complement strand
GGGCCTGCCGGTACTGCTCTCACTGTTTGGTTTACTGACGAGGAAAAAATAATGGGCAACATGACGCTGTTTATCGTTGGTATCGCCATATTATCTCTGGGAACGTATTTAATGCGTTTAGGCGGAGCAAAACTGGGGAGTCGTTTAGCGTTCTCGGAACGCTCGCAGGCCCTGCTTTCTGATGCCGCAACGGTATTGCTGTTTTCCGTCGCGCTGGCAACCACCTTTTATGAAGGTGAACACTTTGCTGGAATGGCGCGTGTTCTTGGGGTTGGCTTCGCGGTCTTTCTCGCCTGGCGCAAAATGCCGCTGATCGTGGTGATCGTTGCCGCCGCTGTGGTGACCGCGCTGTTGAGGATGGCGGGCATAAACTAAAAAAGCGCCTCAAAGGCGCTCTTTCTACAGTACTGAGGTATCTTATTTCAGCAGTTCAGCGGTCATGTGCACGCGGTTACCGGTGTAAGCCTGGGTGATTTTATAATCGCTGGCGCCTGCACGTTCAGCCTGAGCGGCAATGCTTGCTTCAGCACTTTCCAGCGTAGAACCCGTTGCGGTAACAGTCTGAGCAGCGAATGAACCGAAAGAAGTAGCCAGAGCGATAACTGCGACAAAAGTTTTGATGCTTTTCATGATATAAACCCTTTAACTTAGTTGTTTGAGTAAGGCACCGTGCCTTGATGTGATAAATAATAGCCATCTCATCACACAACTAAAAGCGGAAGGATTTGCCTGTCTTATTCAAATTATTTGAGTGATAAAATGTCAATTGAACACACGCAAACATTATTGCCAGGCCATCGAAAAAAGCGACAACCTGCGGGTGCCTGGTTGCATCTCCAGGGTAAGCCTCAAAACAAGATATACTTTCTGCATCATGGCGTTGCACGTGCGGTGTACCACGCAAACAACGGCGTTGAAAGGGTTAAAGAGTTTTACTTTGCCGGGGAGTACTGCTTTCTGTACCTGAACTGGCTGACCAAAACGCCTGCTGATTACAGTCTGCAAATGATTACCGCAGGAGAAACCAGCGAAATTTCTTTGGCTTTGCTGGATGCGCCGGAAAATCAGGATATTAAGACCCAGCTACTGATTCAGCAATTGATCTACAAAGAGAAAAAAGAGCAAATGCTGCTGCTCAATACCCCAGAGCAGCGCTACCGGTATGTACAAACACACTTCCCGGACTGGGAGTCGCAGCTCACTCAGCGCGATCTCGCCAACTATATCGGTATTAATCCCGTTAGCCTGTCTCGTATTCGCCAGCGTCTTAACAAAAGCTAACGCCTTATGTGAATGCGTCGAGTATTGTCCCGCCACTCTGCAACGGTTGGCGCACATTATGAACGCATTTCTTCTCTCTCAGATTCTGGCCGGTATCAGCTTCTTGCTGGATATTTCCGCTTTTCATTTTCAACGCCGGGCCATCACCTTATCTCTGCTCACCACCTCCACTTCCCTGCTCGCTATCCATTTCTATCTTTTGGATCAAAATGCTGCGGCTGGGTTAATGGTCATCGCCGCATGCCGCTACGCGACGGCCATCGTCACATTTCACCGCTGGGCTATGTGGGGATTTATGCTGGGGTCGCTGCTGTGTAGCGTTTATCTTTGGCAAAATCTGTCGAGCATTTTGCCGCTGATGGGAAGCCTGCTGATGACCTTTGCGTCGTTTCAAAAACGCAGTGGGAAACTACGCGGATACACATTGTGCGGCAGTCTGTGTTGGCTACTGAACAATGTGATTGTCGGCTCGCCCGTTGCCGTAATAATGGAACTGGCATTTTCAGGCAGTATCCTGGCCGCCTGGTGGCGTCACTTCGCGATCAGACGCTCCGGATGCGTATAGATTGTCGCCCTGCCTGGTTTGCAAAAACCCACCAGCGTCAGGTTACAGCGTTCGGCAACTTCCACCGCGAGCGTTGTCGCCGCAGAAACGGCAAACAAAATCTCCACGCCGCACATTGCCGACTTCTGCACCATCTCGTAGCTGGCGCGGCTGGAAACTAATACCGCGCCCTGTTGCCAGGTTTCCCCTTCGAGCGCCCGACGCCCCAGCAGTTTATCCAGCGCGACATGACGCCCAACGTCTTCATGTCCACCTGCCAGATGACCTGAAAGCTGTACCCATGCCGCCGCGTGCGTGCAGCCGGTCAGTTGCCCCACGGGCTGGTAATCATGGAGATGCCTTAAGGCGTTATCGAGGAGCGCCAGATCAAAAGTCTGGGTAAATGCCAGAGGCTGGACCGGTTTGCCGATGTCATTGAGCTGCTCCACGCCACACACACCGCAGCCGGTGCGACCAGCCAGTGCGCGACGACGCTCCTTCAACCCCATAAAACGGCGGCTGGATAGCTCAATCTGAACTTCTAATCCGTTGCAGGAAGGAACCACGTCCATCCCGTAAATATCTTGCGGGGACTCAATAATGCCTTCAGAAAGTGAAAAACCCATCGCGAAATGCTCAAGATCTTTCGGTGACGCCATCATCACCACATGTGAAATTCCGTTATAGACCAGCGCAACAGGCACTTCTTCAGCGACCTCATCAGGCTGAGGATGTTGCAAATCCTCGCGCTTCCAGAGCGTCAATTGGCGCGATCCTGTCGGAGATGTCACATTCTTAATGTTTTCTTGAATAATCTTATTCACTTTCTTTTAACCATATTGGAACACGCATACCAACATTGTGGTATTCTTTACAAATCCCTCCTGGACGGAGGGAAATTCACCCAATTCTGGACCTTTGCGGTCCCGTCCGCAAAGAAAAATAACAACCACTTCCCACGCGTTGGCATGGCAGAAATGCGAAGGGAATGTGACAATGTCGAAACAAGGAGCAAACCATGCAGGTCAGCAGAAGGCAGTTCTTTAAGATCTGCGCTGGCGGTATGGCAGGCACCACGGCAGCAGCACTGGGCTTTGCACCCGGTGTAGCGCTCGCGGAAACACGGCAATATAAACTGCTGCGCACCCGCGAAACCCGTAACACCTGCACCTACTGTTCCGTTGGCTGTGGGCTGTTAATGTACAGCCTCGGTGACGGAGCAAAAAACGCCAAAGCATCCATCTTCCATATTGAAGGGGACCCGGATCACCCGGTGAACCGCGGCGCGCTGTGCCCGAAAGGCGCAGGTCTTGTGGACTTCATCCACTCTGAAAGCCGTTTGAAATTCCCGGAATACCGCGCACCAGGCTCAGATAAGTGGCAGCAAATTAGCTGGGATGAAGCATTCGACCGCATCGCTAAGCTGATGAAAGAAGACCGCGACGCTAACTACGTTGCACAAAACGCCGAAGGCGTAACCGTTAACCGCTGGCTTTCCACCGGGATGCTGTGTGCATCCGCTTCCAGTAACGAAACCGGCTATTTGACGCAAAAATTCTCCCGCGCGCTGGGTATGCTCGCGGTCGACAACCAGGCGCGTGTCTGACACGGACCAACGGTAGCAAGTCTTGCTCCAACATTTGGTCGCGGTGCGATGACCAACCACTGGGTCGACATTAAAAACGCCAACCTCGTTGTGGTGATGGGCGGTAACGCCGCTGAAGCTCACCCGGTCGGGTTCCGCTGGGCGATGGAAGCGAAAATTCACAACGGCGCCAAGCTGATTGTCATTGATCCTCGCTTTACGCGCACCGCAGCGGTGGCTGATTTCTATGCCCCAATTCGTTCCGGTACTGACATTGCCTTCCTGTCAGGCGTCATGCTGTACCTGCTGAATAACGAAAAATTCAACCGCGAATATACCGAGGCCTATACCAACGCCAGCCTGATCGTGCGTGAGGATTATGGCTTCGAAGATGGCCTGTTTACCGGCTACGACGCGGACAAACGCAAGTATGACAAAACCAGTTGGAACTATGAGCTGGATGAAAACGGCTTCGCCAAACGCGATGTGACTCTGCAACATCCGCGCTGTGTATGGAACCTGCTCAAACAGCACGTCTCCCGCTATACGCCGGACGTCGTAGAGAATATCTGCGGTACGCCGAAGGCCGATTTCCTGAAGGTCTGTGAATACATCGCAGAAACCAGCGCCAAAGACAAAACCGCATCGTTCCTGTACGCGCTGGGCTGGACGCAACACTCCGTGGGTGCGCAAAACATCCGTACGATGGCGATGATCCAGTTGCTCCTCGGCAACATGGGCATGGCCGGCGGCGGCGTTAACGCCCTGCGTGGTCACTCCAACATTCAGGGACTGACCGACCTTGGTCTGCTGTCACAGAGTCTGCCGGGTTATCTGACGCTGCCAAGCGAAAAACAGACCGACCTGCAAACCTACCTTGCCGCCAACACGCCAAAACCGCTGCTGGAAGGCCAGGTAAACTATTGGGGCAATTACCCGAAATTCTTCGTTTCGATGATGAAAGCCTTCTTTGGCGATAAAGCGACAGCGGAAAACAGCTGGGGCTTCGACTGGCTGCCGAAGTGGGATAAAGGGTACGACGTCCTGCAGTACTTCGAGATGATGAACCAGGGCAAAGTGAATGGCTATATCTGCCAGGGCTTTAACCCGGTCGCCTCATTCCCGAACAAAAACAAGGTTGTGGCTTCACTGTCCAAACTGAAGTATCTGATCACTATCGACCCGCTCAACACGGAAACCTCCACCTTCTGGCAGAACCATGGTGAGTCGAACGATGTTGATCCGTCGAAAATCCAGACCGAAGTAGTCCGTCTGCCGTCCACCTGCTTTGCCGAAGAGAACGGTTCGATCGTCAACTCTGGTCGCTGGCTGCAGTGGCACTGGAAAGGCGCGGATGCCCCAGGGAT
>NZ_JAHLQZ010000024.1:0-39152 GCF_018919505.1 Citrobacter sp. S55_ASV_140 | reverse complement strand
ACAGTGGAAGGCTGCTCAGCGAGAGCGATGTAACGCTCGACGGCGCACAGTTCGATAACAGTGGCGCGGTACAGGGAAATACCCTGACCTTGCAGCAAAACAGGATCCACAATCAGGGCACGCTGACCGGCCTGCAAAGCCTGACGCTGGAGGCTCGTCAGCGTCTGATGGCGCGAATGGCGATGGCTTCACCGCAACAGGAATTGATTAACGCAGCAGGTGGTTCACTGCTGACGCAGGGAGCGCTGAAACTCACTTCTGGCGATGTGACGAATAATGGCACGTGGCAGGGACAGTCCGTTCTGCTCAGTGCGCAAACGCTGACAAACAACGGGGCAATACAAAGCGCCGACGCCCTGCAGTTTACGCTCGCAAATAACCTGACTTCTGCGGCCGGCAGCAAAATTACCGCCCTTGGTAACGCGACGCTACAGGCGCTTTCTCTGACTAACTCGGGGCAATGGACGGCGAAAAATCTTACGCTGAAGGGGGCAACCCTTGATAACAGCGCGGCGATTAGCGGCGTAAATGCGCTCACGCTTGCCATGAACGGCGCGGTCAGGCAGCAGAAAGCGGGCAGTATGCTGAGCGGCGGCGCGTTGGATCTGACTGCGGCGTCAGTCACCAACGATGGAAAAATTCAGGGTGCGACGTTGGGCATGACGACCGGCGCATTGACCAACAGCGGACGACTACAAGGGGATAATGGCGCAACGCTGTCGCTGAGCGGTGGTTTGATAAACCAGGCTTCCGGGGAGATTGTCAGCCGCCAGGGGCTTTCGCTTTCTACGCCAGTGCTGTCCAACTACGGTTTAATGCAGGGCGGTGGAGAGACCCATCTTAACGCCACAACACGCGCGCTCAATGACGGCAAACTGCTTTCCGGCGCGGGAATGACGCTGACGACGGCAGAATATTCCGGCGCAGGCTGGTTACAGGCGACAAACCTCATTCTGAATGCGGCAACGGCCACCAATGACGGTAACTGGCTGGCCGACAGCGCCACGCTTGCAGGGACCCGGTTTACCAACCAGGGAACCGCGCAGGCCGGTCAACTGGCGGTGAAATACGCGCAACTGACGAATAACGGTACGCTGTTAGGCAACTCGCAACTGAGTGTGAATGCCAGCGAAGTTAATCAGAATGCGGCAGGGAAACTGTTCAGCGGCGGCGACCTGTTCGTTGAAAGTCGTGGGCTGGGTGCGTTGGGACAGGTGGTTGCGCTGGGTAATCTGACGCTGAAGCTGGTGAATGGTTTTACTGCGCAAAGCGCTTTTGCCGCGGGTAAAACACTGACCATTACCAGCGATGGCGCTATCGACAACCGTAGCGTGCTTCAGGGGCAATCGCTCAACCTGACGGCGGGCGGACAGCTCAGCAATAACGGGCAAATTACAACTGGCAGCGGCGTCAGTTATCTTAGCGGCGACAGCGTGGCGCTCAATGCCGCCGGAACGTTACAGGGCGGTGGCGATATTACGCTGACCAGTCGCGGTAATATTTCAGTCGCTGGTTTCACCGGAACGCGTGGCTCTCTGACGCTCAATGCACCGGGTGCCATCGTCAATACGGCGCTGTTGTACGCGGCAAATAATCTGGCGCTTTATGCTAACACCATCACCAACCAGCGCGGCGATATCCTCGCGGGCAACAATCTGTGGATGCAGCGAGATGCTGCGGGCAATGCCAACAGTGAAGTGGTCAACACTTCCGGCAATATCGAAACCCAGAACGGTGATATCACGATAAAAACAGGACATCTGCTGAACCAGCGGGATGGGTTTACTATCAGTCAGAGAAATCAGGAATTTTCTAATGTATTACCTTCGGGACCATTTTTATTCCCAATCACGATTGGTGATGGTAAGAAAAAGCCGGATGTCGAGCTTAGTCTGCAGGAATGGCTGAAATCACCTGAAAATATTATCTGGAGCTATTGGGGAGAAAGTTGTGCCGGAAATAGTCAGATCTGTCACGATAAATATAAGTATCTTTTACTTGGGAATGATATTCGTCGTTTTATATTAAGTGAATCAATAGTTGAAGCGAATGCTACGGGGGATGCCGCACGTATTGCGGCAGGTCGGGATATTGTTATCGACGCTACAATAATGGATAACCGTGCAAGTCATATTCTTTCGGACAGAGAGGCTTTACTGAGAGGAGATACGTTAAATAATCTTTCTGCCGAAGCCGGGCATGAAATCGTTTATCAAGAGGCGGAATACCGGTGTGAGTGGTTCTCTGATAATTGCAATTTAACCCCTGAGAGACTTAAGAGCTATCCAAAATACGGTAAATGGTATCAGTCCACTGATTCTTACGGAAGACTGGTTATACCCAATAAAGATGGCTTCGAATACATAGGGGTTCCGTATGTTTTAGGGGAAATTAAGAAAGAGTTTACAGCTGATAGTGAGTCATACCGCTCAGTGATTAGTGCGGGTGGGAATATTACAGCAACTTTCACTAATGATATTAGTAATACCAGCATCACGGCAAACAGTGGAGTTGGTACCACTATTTCTGTGCCAACCCTCAACACCCTCAGCAACCAAACCATCAGTAATGGGGTGCAAAAGCAGGCGTTGGCAGGCAATGACACGGTGAGCGTCAGTTCCCCTCAGTGGAACGATCGACTGCATGACGCATTGCAGCAGATTAACGGCGCAGGCGCGCTGGAAAGCGGCGGCGTATCAGATTCTACGCTCAACCCTGTTTCTACCACGCAGAAAGGTAACGCCAGCCTCGGCCAACTCAATGGCCTGATTAACCCAGGCGAGAAGGGCGTGAATACTGCCGGGCAAAATCAGGGCAAAATGGTGGATACCAGCGCGTATCCGTTGCCTTCCGGAAAAAACGGGTATTTCGTCGTCTCTGACGATCCGAAAAGCCCGTACCTGATCAACGTTAACCCGAAACTGAACGGTCTTGGTCAGCTCGATCCCAGCCTGTTTGGTGATTTGAATGCGATGCTGGGTATCAAACCTGGCGAAGCGCCGCGTGAAACCAATATTGCGTATACCGATCAAAACCAGTTCCTTGGGTCGGCCTATATGCTCGATCGTCTCAAACTGAACCCGGAATATGACTACCGTTTCCTCGGTGATGCGGCGTTCGATACCCGCTATGTCAGTAACGCCATGCTGAATAAGACGGGAAGTCGATACATCAACGGTATTGGTTCTGACCTTGACCAGATGCGTTATCTGATGGATAGCGCTGCCAGTACCCAGCAGTCGCTGGGACTGACATTTGGGGTGGCGCTGACGGCCGATCAAATCGCGTCCCTTGAGCACAGCATGCTGTGGTGGGAAGCCGCGACCGTCAACGGTGAAACGGTAATGATACCGAAGCTGTATCTCTCGCCGAAAGATATCACCGTGAATAACGGTAGCGTCATTGCCGGGAATAATGTTCAGCTGACCAGCGGGAATATCACCAACTCCGGCAGTACGCTGTTGGCGAGAAACGATCTCACGCTCGACAGCCAAAACAGTATTAATAACCTTAACAATAGTCTGATGCAGGCCGGGGGCAATCTCGACCTGAGCGCGATGGGTGATATCAATAACGTCAGCTCCGCCATCAGCGGAAAAACGGTGGCGCTGGAAAGTCTGGGCGGCAACATCAATAACCTGACGCTGGCGGAACAGATTGATGTGAGTGCCAGGGATAAATACCGCAATGTGAGCTTTAAAGATACGTTGCTGGGGTCTGTGGCATCCATTACCGCGCAGGATGAATTGTCGCTCTCGGCAGGTAAAGATATCACCGTTACTGGCGCGAATCTCTCTGCAGGCGGTTCATTGCTGATGGATGCGTGGGGAGATATTGCGGTAAATGCCAACCAGATTAACGATGCCCGGAGCCACTCCGGACGCTGGATAACAGATACGGGGCGTTCGTCAGTGGACTGGCAGGGTAGCACCATCAGTTCGGGCGGTAAGCTCGGTATCAATGCCGGAAATAACCTCAACGTCACCGCCAGCGATGTTAACGCGGGGGGGAATGCTCAGCTTACAGCGGGTAACGATCTTAATCTGAATGCGGGCACCACTCAGCAAAGTAGCCGTAACGGCGGCAGTGAATCGCACAGCACCGGGCTTTCCCGTACCACCGTGGCAGCGGGTGACAATCTGCTGTTGAAAGCGGGTCAGGATATTAATTCCCATGCGGCCGGGCTGGCTGCGGAGAATGATGTCGGTCTGCTGGTCGGGCGAGATGTCAACCTGCTGGCTGAAGCAACGACAGACGGCGACAGTTATCGTGCGAAGAAGAAAACCGTGGTCAATGACGCCGTACGCCAGCAGGGAACGGAAATTGCCAGCGGCGGCGACGCCGTCATTATTGCCGGGCGTGATGTAAACGCACAGGCAGCGGATGTTACGGCGCAGGGCGATATCGGCGTAACGGCAGGCCGGGATGTGAATCTCACGACCGCCACAGAGAGCGATTATCACTACCAGGAAACCACGAAAACCAAAAAAGGATTCCTCAGTAAAAAGACTACCCATACGATTGAAGAAGACAGCGCTACGCGGGAAAAAGGCGCGCTGCTGAGTGGGAACAATGTGACGGTCGCCGCCGGGAATAACATTCTGGTACAGGGCTCAGCCGTTGCCGGTGACGGCAATGTGGCGCTGGGGGCAGGCAACAATGTGGATATTGTTGCCGCCACCAATACGGATACCTCATGGCGCTTTAAAGAGACTAAAAAGAGCGGTCTGATGGGGTCGGGCGGGATCGGTTTCACCATCGGTAGCAGTAAAACGACGCACGATCTGCGCGAACAAGGCACCACCCAAAGCGAGAGCTTCAGCACTGTCGGCTCAACGGGGGGCAACGTCAGTATCACCGCAGGCCAGCAGGCACATATCGGCGGCGCGGATATCATCGCCCAGAAAGATATTGCTGTTCGCGGCGACAGCGTACTTATTGAACCGGGTCATGACAAACGCACCCGTGATGAGAAGTTTGAGCAGAAAACCAGCGGACTGACGGTGGCGCTGTCGGGGGCTGCTGGTGCTGCGATAAACAGTGCAGTACAAACCGCGCAGGATGTGAAAGATGAGAGTGATGACCGGCTTGCAGCGCTGAAGGCTACGAAGGCGGCGCTTTCCGGCGTGCAGGCGGCGCAGGGTGTTGCAGTTGCTCAGGCCGGTGGCGATCCGAATAACGGTATAGGCGTCAGCATTTCCCTGACTTCCCAGAAATCAAAATCTGAGCAGCATGCCTGGAGTGATACTGCGGCAGGCAGCACTCTGAATGCAGGTAACGACCTGGCTATTGTGGCGACGGGTAAAGGTCAGAGTGGAAACAGCGGCGATATTCTGATTGGCGCAAGCCAGTTGAAGGCGGGTGGGGATACCACGCTTGCGGCAGCGAACGATATCGTACTGAGCGGAGTGGCAAACACCCAGCAGACGACCGGGAAAAACAGTAGCAGCGGCGGTGGTGTGGGCGTCAGTATTGGCGGGGGGGCTAATGGCTATGGTATTGGCGTCTTCGCTAATGTGAATGCGGCGAAAGGGCATGAGAAGGGTAACGGTACATCATGGGCTGAGACCACGCTTGATAGCGGTGGCACGGTATCGATGGCCAGTGGTCGTGATGCCATTCTGAATGGCGCGCAGGTCAGCGGCGATAAAGTGGTGGCGAATATTGGTCGCGACCTGTGGATGAGTAGCCAGCAGGACAGCAACGACTATAAATCGAAACAGAACAGCGTAGCAGCAGGCGGCAGTTTTACCTTCGGCAGCATGACCGGTTCGGGCTATATCAGTGCCAGCCAGGACAAGATGAAAAGCACTTATGACTCGGTGCAGGAGCAGACCGGGCTTTTTGCTGGCGATGGCGGATTTGATGTGGTGGTAGGACGTCACACACAACTGGACGGTACGGTAATCGCCTCGACGGCGCCAGGGGATAAAAACAGCCTTGATACCGGAACGCTGGGGTTCAGGGACATTCACAACGAAGCAGACTTTAAGGTCAGTCATTCAGGAGCCAGCCTGAGCGGCGGCGGGGCTTTTGGCGGCGATCAGTTTAAAGGTAACATGCCGGGTGGAATGATTTCAGCCGCTGGCAACAGTGGCCACGCGGAAGGCACGACGCAGGCGGCGGTGGCAGACGGCACCATAACTATCCGTGATAAAGCCGGTCAGAAGCAGGACGTGGCGAATCTGAGCCGTGATACGGAACACGCCAACGGCAGCATCAGCCCGATTTTCGACAAGGAGAAAGAGCAGAACCGGCTAAAAGCGGTGGGACTCATCAGCGACATTGGCGGTCAGGCAGCCGATATCGCCAGGACCCAGGGAGAGATTATTGCGCTCAAAGAGGCGCGGAGGGACAATCCAAATCTGCCAGCGGATAAGCTGAAAGATACACCGAAGTACAAGGAAGAACTGGCGAAGTATGGCACGGGCAGCGATATTCAGCGGGGAATTCAGGCGGCAACGGCGGCGCTTCAGGGGCTGGCTGGCGGTGATGTGGGGGCCGCGCTGGCGGGGGCATCGGCACCAGAGCTGGCGAATCTGCTTAAATCGACAGAGGGCAATACTGCGGTAAATGTCATTGCCCACGCGATACTGGGCGGCGCAGCGGCTGCGATGCAGGGTAACAGCGCGGCAGCGGGTGCAGCGGGTGCGGCAACGGGCGAACTTGCGGCCCGAGCGATTGCAGGTATGCTGTATCCTGATGTGAAGGACCTGTCGCAACTGCGTGAGGATCAGAAGCAGACCATCAGCGCGCTGGCAACGATATCAGCAGGGATGGCCGGTGGTCTGGCAGGAGACAGTACGTCATCAGCCGCAGCAGGTGCGCAGGCCGGGAAAAATGCAGTGGAAAACAATTTCCTGAGCAATACCTCCTCGGAAAAACGCGATGCTTTGGCAGAGAAAGTCTTAAAAGGCGATAAATCCCTGCAAACCGCGAAAGAATTTTTACAACTTGAGAATGCCGATAAACGTAGTGATGCACTGATTGCCAAGTTCAATAAAGAACCAGCCGAATTGAGTACAGCAGAGCGAACCGAGTTGGTAAGTTATTTGAAGATATATGCATCTGACATGCAGGCTAAATATGGTGAGGCAGTGACTAAAGAGCTGATCGCAGGAATGTTGACTGGGCAGGATTATATGAAGTCAGCGCCACAGACAGAGGCGCAGCAGAAAGCACAAACCATCATGAATACCTGGGGTTACCATAAATCCAACGCCAGCATTGGCGACCCGGTATTGTTATTTGGCAGCAGTGTCCTTGGCACTACAATAAAAGAAGGTATGGCGCTTAATGCGGCAATTGGTGTGGGCGTAAACACGGGTGTACAACTTAGCGGGAATGATCCTTTCAGCTATGTTGATGCAATTCTTGCCGGTGTGACAGCTGCCGCGACTACAGGTAAAAGCTGGCAGGCATCAGCAGCGATCAATATGGGAGGTGCTGCGATTGGCAGTGCGATTAAAGGGGAAGATCCGACTAACTCCGTGATAAGTACTGGCTTTGGTAGTGCGGCTGGTAGTTTAGGGGGAAAAGTTGTTGATTCATTGTCTCCGGTAACTGATCAAGTGACAAAGGATGTTATTGGTGCAGTTACAGGTTCTACTGCTTCTGAACTTACAGGAAAAGCTGTAAAAGATGAGTTAGACAAGCGGGAGAAGAAGCAATGAATCTCTTCAGTAAGGTTAGTATCTTTTGGCTTCTTTTCTTGGTTGTGTACTGTACAGCTTTAATCTCTGTTGTTCTTTTCATATGCCAGCTAGGAGTGTCAACAATTTTCTACTTTAATGATGGGGCATTCCTTTTTTCATGGAAAGAGGCATTACATATTGCATTAACAAAAGGGAGCATTGCAGGAGTAGTATTAGGTGCAGGAGTATGGTTGAAAAATAAGTTGCATGAGCGTCATAGGAAAAAATAGTCGTTGAGAATAATGCGCTGGGTAACAAGAATGACAAGCTGCCATCCATTATTCCGATAAACCCGCTGCCAATCGGGGTTGAAGGTGCAGATGGTGAGCCACTGAAAGGTGGTGGTGGGATAGCTAAAGGCGGTAAATCTAAAGACACTCAAATTTGGACAGAAACCAAGAAAGCAGAACCTGTAGGTAATGCCTATGGGCATTGGACAAAACATGGGAAAGAGTTTCCATAGTATCAGAATGCGAAGCAATATGTTGATGCTGCACATAATTTTATGACAAACCCACCGCCAGGCACTTTAACTAAAACTCGCCCTAACGGAGACACACTGTATTACAATCCTGTGACTAATGTCTTTGCTTCAAAAGATATAAATGGTGTACCGCGTACAATGTTTAAACCAGAGAAAGGTCTCGAATATTGGAACAAGCAATGATGAATAACGGCTCTTATCCTTGTCCATGCTGTGGAAATAAGACAATTGATGAGCCGGGTTGTTATGAAATTTGCCCTATATGTGGATGGGAAGATGACCCTGTACAATCGGCTGATCCAGATTTTTCTGGCGGGGCAAATTCTCCGAGTTTAAATGAGGCGAAAAGAGCATTTAACGAACAGTAACTGAATATTTTATCCCGGCCCCCAGGCCAGGATCTGTTTATTAGCCGTCAGGCTCACCCAAAATGCCCGCGCTCACGCTTGATCGCAGGTCGATCCCCAGTGTCGTTCAGCACGCAGGGGAACGCCCTGAGCCACTGCTTCATCTTCGGCCCGTTGACGGAGACCACGCCCAGCCCCTCGGCGCAGCCGTACAGTTAGCGGGTGTTCTGCGTGGTGATAACGATGCAGTCCGGCATCACCCGGATCTTAATCGGCACTCCGTCAGTAAATCCCTCCGTCACGGGTTGTCGGGTTAAACGAGGTGGTTCATCAGCGTGGTTGTGGTCTGAAAACTTAGGACGGTTAATGGCAGCAACTGACGGCGCTGCTATGATGCGGGAGTTGTAGGCCGGAAAGTCACGGCGGGGCGGTAGCGTGACATGGGTCAAAAGTGCGTATCGGGGCGTTGGGTCCAGTACAGCAAAATGCAGCAGGAAAACTGGGTTGTAACTTGCTGAGTGAACAGGAAAAACTGTTTTTTACAGGCTGACTTCGCAACGGAAAAAGTTGTTGTTGAGAATAACTCGCTGAGTGGTGATCGGGCCCGCGAAGCGGCAAAACAGGCTGCTGAATCCCTGAAAAATCAGGTCAGGGAAAAGCTGGGTGAAGGCGGAACTGCCCTGCGCTGATTACGTTCGCAGGTGACTACTTGCCGTACCTGTCAGCATACTGTGCAGGGGGAAAGCGGTTTTTTGCGTAGTAATTCGTGGTTTTAGGGGGCATCTGGTGAAACACCTGAATATGCCTGGGCAATGGCGGGTTCTGGCATAAAATTTGTGTCAGCGATAATCAGCTTCTTGTAAGTTGTCATGTATTAAGCGGAATAAAGGTGTTTGTGCCCCTTTGCTACTACACTATTTAACCTATGGCTATCACACCGTACTTAATAAAACTGTCGTCATTTAAAAATGGCATATTTATTAAATGCGAAGCGGCTCAAGAAAATAGTGTTGATATATGTAATGTGTAACCGCCAATAAAACAGATCGCGAACCATGAAATAAGAATGCTATCATTCACATCAGACGTGGCAGACAACTGCTGGCACACGCATTCACCCCGGAGCACCTCATGAATAACGACATTCCGCTAAAATATTATGATATCGCCGACGAGTACGCGACCGAAGCCGCAAAGCCGGTAAACGATGCCGAACGCGATGCGCTGGCGCACTACTTCCAGCAACTGATCACCCGTTTAATGAACAACGAAGAGATCAGCGAAGAAGCGCAGCAGGAGATGGCAACCGTGGCCGGTGTCGACGCGCAGCGTATCGACGATATCGCGGAGTTCCTCAATCGCTGGGGTAACGAGTAGCCAAAGACGTGGTCTGTGTTTTACACTGCGCGCAAATTCAGTAGATATACTCTGCGAGTATAAGATTTAATCAGGTGGAAACAGCAATGAACGGAACAATCACAATGTGGTTTAAAGATAAAGGCTTTGGATTTATCAAAGATGAAAATGGCGATAACCGCTATTTTCATGTGATTAAGGTTGCTAATCCTGAGCTGATCAAGAAAGACGCGGCGGTAACCTTTGAACCGACCACCAACAACAAAGGTCTGTCTGCCTATGCGGTGAAAGTCATACCAGACAGCAAATACATCTATATCGCGGGCGAGCGTCTGAAGCTCACGGCGATCAAGTCGTACCTGGTATACAGTGAAGAAGTTCCTGTCGAAACCCGTATTGATAAAGAAAACGCGGTGCTGTCTGTCGGCGTGCTGATGAACAGCATCCGGCCGAAATCAGAGGTGAAGCCAGGCGAAATGCGTAAGCTGAAAAAACTGGCTATCACCACTTTCCAGGGTACGACGCTGATCTTCTCCGAAGATGAAATCGACATCGATGCGACAGTAAAATTGCTTAAGGTCTGAAGCTCGTCAGACTGATAAGTGCCGCAACTCTGTTATTCATTGCCCCATGCGGATAGTGTTGCTCTGAGCGCTGAGGATGCAAGAAACCGCTCGCCCAGAGCAGAACACTTTATGTAATTGCTGAAGCCGCCGCTGGTTTCGCGTCCTTATTATTACTGTGGTCCAATTAGTTAGGATAAAAACAAAAGAACCAGCAGGGAGTCTGGTAATAACCTATTCATAATGTTAATTATTAATTAAATAAAAGTAGCAGCTCATGAAGTTTTGATATTTTCATTTCTCATAGACGAGAATTTACACATCATGATATAATATGGTGGAGAAAACTCGCGGTTTATTAATCTGCGCGTAATGTAAATAAATTTTCGGGGAGTGTATTCCAGTGGGACGTAAATGGGCCAATATTGTTGGTAAAAAAACGGCTAAAGACGGTGCAACGTCTAAAGTATATTCAAAATTCGGTGTGGAAATCTATGCTGCCGCTAAACAAGGTGATCCAGACCCAGAATTAAACACAGCTTTAAAATTCGTTATTGAACGTGCGAAACAAGCCCAGGTTCCCAAGCACGTTATTGATAAAGCTATTGATAAAGCCAAAGGTGGCAGCGACGAAACGTTCATGCAAGGGCGTTATGAAGGTTTTGGCCCAAGCGGTTCCATGATTATCGCTGAAACCCTGACATCAAACGTTAACCGCACGATTGCTAATATTCGCTCAATCTTCAATAAAAAAGGCGGGAATATCGGGGCGGCAGGTTCTGTCAGCTATATGTTTGACAATACTGGTGTAATCGTATTTAAAGGCACTGACCCCGACCATGTTTTTGAAATTTTGCTTGAAGCTGAAGTTGATGTTCGTGATGTCACCGAAGACGAAGGAAATATCATTATTTATACTGAGTCTACCGACCTTCACAAAGGCATTGCAGCGTTAAAAGCAGCGGGAATTACAGAGTTTTCAACAACAGAATTAGAAATGATTGCTCAATCAGAAATTGAACTGTCGCCAGAAGATTTAGAAATCTTTGCAGGGCTTGTTGATGCTCTTGAAGATGACGACGATGTTCAAAAAGTATATCATAACGTTGCAAATCTCTAATTCTAAATTAAAGAAATCTGTCATTGTGGCAGATTTTTTTAACGATTAGATTTGTTATAAAAAGTATATCTGGCCTGACAGTACGGCAGAAAATAAAATTAAATATCTGCTGGCTCAATTCTGGCTCTGTCTCGCCAGCCACTGACCGACGATAGGCCATAATTTATCCGCACTCCGCGTTCGAAAAAAGCCCATGTGTCCAACTGAAGAAAGACCATAATCTGCGTGCCGAATTTCGCGATGTTCGATTTTTGCGTTTTGCACTGGCTCCATCAGGGATGCAATGGCTTCAGGGTTAGCCCACGGGTCGTCATCAAAACCCATCACCAGTAAAGGCAAGGTTATCTCACTTGCCCGTTGGCGTGCATCCCAGTCTGGATCGTCGTAGAAATAACCCGGCATTGCGCTCCAGCGTCCCCACTGAAGCATCACTGGAGCTGGCAAATCTTCGCCCAGCCCAAGGCGCCTGGCAGGCATATACCCGAAGATACGGCAAAGAACCGGGGCCAGAACACGCAGCAGGCACCAGACCCGCACTTTCTCTGCCGTTTGTTTTATTGTGCTCGTTACCCCGGCATGGGAGGCCACAATGACGGCCGCGTGCAGGGCGGAAGTGGCCGTGGAAAGCAGAACCGCATGCCCGCCGACACTGTGTCCTACCGCCAGCAGGTTAAGTCCGGGAAAACGCGTTTTAGCCCAGGCAGTAATGCAGCCCACGTCCTGCTCGATCCAGTCTGACATTGAGATGCTGTAGCTACGGAGCTTCCCGGATTTCGAGCGGCCCGTTCCCCGATAATCGTAAGTGACGACACTGAATCCCTGGTTAAAAAGGTACTCTGCGAACCCCTTATAAAACGCCTGTACAACCGCCGTGGCTGGATGAAGAATAACGATCGCTTTGGCATCGCTTCTTTCCCAAATCGTGGCGGACAGAAATCCGCCTTCATTTACGGGTATTATTATTGAATTCATTCATTGAGCCTTATCTGTGTGGTCATACCAGTTGGTTCTGAATTCAATGTAGCTTTAACTAGCGAATCTGGCGATTTTTTTGTTCTGTATCCCGGTCTCGTTAAAGGAGACCGGGAATGCGGAAGGTTATTTAAGCTTTGGATAATCCGCCAACAAATGTGATCTACTTCACCTCCCGGTAACCAAAATCTCTTGTGACTCCACGCCGTCCTCTATCTGTTTCGCCACTTTTTGTAAGGCCGGAAGATGCTTTTCCGCTGCCTGCTCGATGGTCATGGCGCTGGCCATATACACCAGGTTCAGGCAACCAATAACCCGCTGTTCGCTGCGGATGGGAACGGCGATGGAGGCGATTTTTTCTTCCTGATCCCACCCGCGATAGTTCTGTCCAAAGCCGTCTTTACGTGCGCGGGCCAGAATAGCGTCGAGCTTTAGCGGTTCGCGGGCTAACTGGAACTCTTCTCCTGGTCTTGAGGCCAGCATTTCAATCAGTTGCTGACGTTCATTCTCCGGGCAAAATGCCAGCCAGGTCAGGCCGGATGCGGTTTTTAACAGCGGTAAACGACGTCCGACCATTGCCCGGTGAAACGACAGGCGGCTGAAGCGGTGGGTGGTTTCACGCACCACCATCGCGTCAACGTCCAGCGTGGACACGTCGGTCGGCCAGATGACTTCGCGCAGCAAATCCCCCAACAGCGGGGCGGCGAGCGCAGAAATCCACTGCTCGTCACGAAATCCCTCGCTGAGCTGACGGACTTTAATGGTTAAGCGAAAGCTGTCATCGGACAGGCTGCGCCGGACGTAACCCTCATCCTGCAACGTTTCCAGCAGACGTCTGACCGTGGTGCGGTGCAGGCCGCTCAGCTCTGCCAGCAGGCCAACGCTGGCCCCGCCGTCAAGCCGATTTAACATATTTAATAACATTAACCCGCGCGTTAACCCGCGCACGGTTTTGTATTCGGTACCGTCGTCACTTTTCATATTCATTGACAAATATATAGGTAAAACAACGTTGTGCACTTAGTGCACATCCAAGCATGTTTTGATTGTAGCGCAAAAACGCACTTCTATACTGACCGCACAATAAAAATTATTCACATATTTTTAACAAAGCAAATTGCGCCTCACCAGGGCCTGCAATTGCGTTTTGTCCGAGTAGTGAGGTTCTGAAATGACAACTATAAATCCTGATATCCAACCCGCAGTGCAGCACACCGCGCAGGTAGCGATTGCTGGAGCCGGCCCGGTAGGGCTGATGATGGCGAACTATCTTGGCCAGATGGGCATTGAGGTGCTGGTGGTAGAGAAGCTCGACACGCTGATCGACTATCCCCGAGCCATCGGTATTGACGATGAAGCGCTGCGCACCATGCAGTCCGTTGGTCTGGTCGAGAACGTTTTGCCACACACCACGCCGTGGCACGCGATGCGCTTTCTTACCCCGAAAGGCCGCTGCTTTGCCGATATCCAGCCGATGACCGACGAATTTGGCTGGTCGCGCCGCAATGCGTTCATTCAGCCGCAGGTGGATGCGGTGATGCTGGAAGGGCTGTCGCGTTTCCCCAACGTGCGTTGCCTGTTTTCTCGCGAACTGGAAGCCTTCAGCCAGCAAAATGGTGAAGTGACGCTGAACCTGAAAGCGCCGGACGGCCAGCGGGAAACGGTGAAGGCCCAGTGGCTGGTGGCCTGCGACGGTGGCGCCAGCAACGTCAGGCGCTCGCTGAATGTGCCATTTGAAGGTAAAACCGCGCCGAATCAGTGGATTGTAGTGGATATCGCCAACGATCCGCTGAGTACGCCGCATGTGTACCTGTGCTGCGATCCGGTGCGCCCGTATGTTTCTGCCGCGCTGCCGCATGCGGTGCGCCGCTTTGAATTTATGGTGATGCCGGGAGAAACCGAAGCCCAGCTTAGCGAGCCGCAGAATATGCGCCAACTCTTGAGCAAAGTGCTGCCGAACCCGGATAACGTCGAGCTGATCCGCCAGCGCGTGTACACCCATAACGCCCGGCTGGCCGAACGCTTTCGTATTGACCGTGTGCTGCTGGCGGGCGACGCGGCGCACATTATGCCGGTCTGGCAGGGGCAGGGGTACAACAGCGGTATGCGCGATGCCTTCAATCTGGCGTGGAAACTGGCGCTGGTGATTAATGGCAAAGCCGGTGATGCGCTGCTGGATACCTACCAGCAGGAGCGCCGCGATCATGCCAAAGCGATGATCGATTTGTCGGTTACCGCAGGCAACGTGCTGGCGCCGCCAAAACGCTGGCACGGCGCGGTGCGCGACGGAGTTTCCTGGCTGTTGAACTACATTCCGCCGGTCAAACGTTACTTCCTTGAAATGCGCTTTAAGCCGATGCCGCAGTACCACATCGGGGCGTTGGTGCGTGAAGGTGACGCGAAAACCTCGCCAGTCGGCAAGATGTTTATCCAGCCGAAGGTCACGCTGGAAACCGGCGAAGTGACGTTGCTCGATAACGTCATTGGCCCGAATTTCGCGGTGATTGGCTGGGGCTGTAATCCGCTATGGGGCATGAGTGAAGCGCAGATCCAGCAATGGCAGGCGCTGGGGACGCGGTTTATCCAGGTGGTGCCGGATACGCAGATACATACCGATCAGGATAACCATGACGGCGTTACCCGCATTGGCGATACGCAAAACCGTCTGCGCGCGTGGTTTGCCCAACACAATGCCGCGCTGGTGGTGATGCGCCCGGACCGCTTTGTCGCCGCCATCGCTATTCCGCAAACCCTGGGCAACACCCTGAATAAACTGGCGTCGATGATGACGCTCACCCGCGTAAATACCGATCTTCCTGTTGAAAAGGTAGCCTGATATGCACGCTTATCTTCACTGTCTTTCCCACTCGCCGCTGGTGGGCTATGTCGACCCGGCGCAGGCCGTGCTCGATGAAGTTAACGGCGTGATCGCCAGCGCCCGCGCACGTATTGCGGCGTTCGATCCTGAGCTGGTGGTGCTGTTTGCCCCCGATCACTACAACGGTTTTTTCTACGATGTGATGCCGCCGTTCTGTTTAGGCGTAGGGGCCACCGCAATCGGCGATTTCGGCAGTGCCGCCGGGGAACTGCCGGTGCCCACCGATCTCGCTGAGGCCTGCGCCCATGCGGTGATGAAAAGCGGTATCGATCTTGCCGTGTCCTACAACATGCAGGTCGATCACGGCTTTGCGCAGCCGCTGGAGTTTTTGCTCGGCGGTCTGGATAAGGTCCCGGTGTTACCGGTGTTTATTAACGGCGTCGCCACGCCGCTGCCGGGCTTTCAGCGTACCCGCATGCTCGGTGAAGCCATTGGTCGTTTCGCCAGTTCGCTGAATAAACGCGTGCTGTTTTTAGGTTCCGGCGGCCTGTCGCATCAGCCACCGGTGCCGGAGCTGGCAAAGGCCGATGCCCATATGCGCGACCGCCTGCTCGGCAGCGGCAAACAGTTACCCGAAAACGAGCGTGAATTGCGCCAGCAGCGAGTGATCAGTGCCGCCGAGAAATTTGTGCAAGACCAGCACACGTTGCACCCGCTTAACCCCGTCTGGGATAACCGCTTTATGACCCTGCTTGAGCAGGGGCGTTTGCAGGAGCTGGACGCGGTCAGCAATGAAGAGCTATCCGCGATGGCGGGCAAATCAACGCACGAAGTGAAAACCTGGGTTGCCGCCTTCGCCGCCATTTCTGCCTTTGGCAACTGGCGCAGCGAAGGCCGTTATTATCGCCCGATCCCGGAGTGGATCGCCGGATTCGGCTCCCTGAGCGCCACCACACAGAACTGAAACAGAACTGAATATGCAGGAGAAGAGCATGACTTACCAACCGCAAACCGAAGCCGCCACCAGCCGTTTTCTGGAGGTGCAGGAAGCAGGCGAAACCTTACGCGTGCATTTCAATGACTGTGGGCAGGGCGAAGAGACCGTGGTGCTACTGCACGGCTCAGGTCCTGGCGCGACGGGCTGGGCGAACTTCAGCCGCAACATCGATCCGCTGGTTGAGGCCGGATACCGGGTGATCCTGCTGGATTGTCCTGGCTGGGGGAAAAGCGATGGGATCGTTAACCGCGGGTCACGATCCGATCTCAACGCTCGCATTCTGAAAAGCGTGGTCGATCAGCTGGATATTCAGAAAATCCACTTGCTGGGCAACTCAATGGGTGGCCACAGTGCAGTGGCGTTTACTTTGAGCTGGCCGGAGCGCGTGGGCAAGCTGGTGCTGATGGGCGGTGGAACGGGCGGCATGAGCCTGTTTACCCCGATGCCGACCGAAGGCATCAAGCGTCTGAATCAGCTATATCGTGAGCCGACCATCGAAAATCTGAAGCTGATGATGGAGATTTTTGTCTTCGACACCAGTGACCTGACTGAAGCGCTGTTTGAGGCGCGCCTGAATAACATGCTGTCGCGCCGCGATCACCTGGACAACTTTGTCCAGAGTCTGGAAGCCAACCCGAAACAGTTCCCGGACTTCAGCCCGCGTTTGGGTGAAATCAAGGCTCAGACCCTGATTGTCTGGGGCCGCAACGACCGGTTCGTGCCGATGGACGCCGGTCTGCGCCTGCTCTCCGGGATTGCCGGTTCTGAACTGCACATCTACCGCGACTGCGGGCACTGGGCGCAGTGGGAACATGCGGATGCCTTTAACCAACTGGTGCTGAACTTCCTCGCACGCCCTTAAGGAACGGACATGACGAATCTTAATCTTGAGCAGTTAGCCGCCGATTTACGCCTGGCAGAGGAAAAAGGAGAAGCTATCGCCCCGCTGCGTGAACTGATTGGCATGGACAATGCCGAAGCGGCCTATGCCATTCAGCGCATCAACGTGCAGGACAACGTGGCGCGCGGGCGGCGCGTGGTTGGGCGCAAAGTGGGGCTGACGCACCCGAAAGTGCAACAGCAATTGGGGGTCGATCAGCCAGACTTCGGAACGCTGTTTGCCGACATGTGCTACGGCGATAACGACACCATTCCGTTTTCACGTGTACTGCAACCGCGTATTGAAGCGGAAATTGCGCTGGTGCTGAACCGCGATCTACCCAATGCCGACACCACTTTTGATGAGCTGTATAACGCCATCGAGTGGGTGCTGCCCGCGCTCGAAGTGGTCGGCAGTCGTATCCGCGACTGGTCAATAAAGTTTGTTGATACCGTGGCGGATAATGCCTCCTGCGGCGTGTATGTGGTCGGCGGGCCGGCGCAGCGTCCGGCCGGGTTAGATCTGAAAAATTGCGCAATGAAAATGACGCGCAATAACGAAGAGGTCTCCAGTGGGCGCGGCAGCGAATGTCTGGGGCATCCGATCAACGCCGCCGTCTGGCTGGCGCGCAAAATGGCCAGCCTCGGCGAGCCGCTGCGTGCGGGGGACATCATTCTCACCGGGGCGTTAGGCCCGATGGTATCAGTGAATGCGGGCGATCGTTTTGAAGCCCATATCGACGGTTTTGGTTCAGTTGCCGCCACTTTTTCAGCGGCGGTTACAAAAGGAAGTCAGTCATGAGTAAGCGTAAAGTCGCCATTATCGGCTCCGGCAACATCGGCACCGATTTGATGATTAAAATTCTGCGCCACGGCGTGCACCTGGAGATGGCGGTGATGGTCGGTATTGACCCGCAATCCGATGGTCTGGCACGCGCCAGACGTATGGGCGTTGCCACCACCCATGAAGGGGTGACAGGGCTTATCGCCATGCCGGAATTTGCCGATATCGACATCGTGTTTGATGCCACCAGCGCGGGCGCACATGTGAAGAACGACGCCGCGCTGCGCGCCATTAAACCGGGGATCCGCCTGATCGACCTGACGCCCGCGGCGATCGGTCCATACTGCGTGCCGGTGGTGAATCTGGAGGCTAACGTTGATCAGCAGAACGTCAATATGGTGACTTGCGGCGGGCAGGCGACCATCCCAATGGTGGCGGCTGTCTCTCGCGTGGCAAAAGTCCATTACGCTGAAATTATTGCCTCTATCGCCAGTAAATCTGCGGGACCGGGCACTCGCGCCAATATTGATGAGTTCACCGAAACCACCTCAAAGGCGATTGAAGTGGTCGGCGGCGCCGAAAAAGGTAAAGCCATCATTGTGCTCAACCCGGCTGAACCGCCGCTGATGATGCGCGACACGGTGTATGTGCTAAGCGAAGCGGCCTCCGAGATTGAAGTTGAAGCGTCCATCAACGAGATGGCGGCGGCGGTACAGGCCTATGTGCCGGGTTATCGCCTGAAACAGCGCGTACAGTTTGAAGTTATCCCGCAGGATAAACCGGTGAATCTGCCGGGTATCGGCCAGTTTTCCGGGCTGAAAACCGCGGTATATCTGGAAGTGGAAGGCGCGGCGCACTATTTACCTGCCTATGCGGGCAACCTCGACATAATGACCTCCAGCGCGCTGGCGACCGCTGAGAAGATGGCGCAGTCACTCACCCGTCAGTCAGGAGAAGCAGCATGAACGGTAAAAAACTCTATATCTCTGACGTGACCCTGCGTGACGGTATGCACGCCATTCGTCACCAGTATTCGCTGGAAAACGTGCGCCAGATTGCGAAAGCGCTGGACGATGCGCGGGTCGATTCTATTGAAGTGGCGCATGGCGACGGTTTACAAGGTTCCAGCTTTAACTACGGCTTTGGCGCGCACAGCGATCTCGAGTGGATTGAAGCGGCGGCAGACGTGGTGCAGCACGCTAAGATCGCCACGCTGTTACTGCCGGGGATCGGTACTATTCACGACCTGAAAAATGCGTATCAGGCCGGGGCGCGGGTGGTACGCGTGGCGACCCACTGTACCGAAGCGGACGTGTCGGCCCAGCATATTCAGTATGCGCGCGAGCTGGGTATGGATACCGTCGGCTTTCTGATGATGAGCCACATGACCACGCCGGAAAATCTGGCGCAGCAGGCGAAGCTGATGGAAACCTACGGCGCGACTTGTATCTACGTGGTCGATTCCGGCGGGGCGATGAACATGAGTGATATTCGCGCCCGCTTCCGCGCCTTGAAAGCGGTACTGAAGCCGGAGACGGAAACCGGAATGCATGCGCACCACAACCTCAGTCTCGGTGTGGCGAACTCGATTGCTGCGGTGGAAGAGGGCTGCGATCGTATCGACGCCAGCCTGGCGGGGATGGGCGCAGGCGCGGGCAATGCGCCGCTGGAAGTGTTTATCGCTGCTGCGGATAAGCTCGGCTGGCAGCATGGCACCGATCTGTATGCGCTGATGGATGCTGCCGACGATCTGGTGCGTCCGCTGCAGGACCGCCCGGTGCGGGTGGATCGCGAAACGCTGGCGCTGGGCTATGCCGGGGTGTACTCCAGTTTCCTGCGTCATTGTGAAGTGGCGGCGGCGCGTTACGGCCTGAGCGCGGTTGATATTCTGGTTGAACTGGGCAAGCGCCGAATGGTGGGTGGCCAGGAAGATATGATCGTCGACGTGGCGCTGGATCTGCGCCACAGCAAATAAAAATGATTACGCGGCTGGCAACGTATCAGCCGCGATTCACCTGCATCGTGACCTCAGAGGTACATCTTATGACTACCCGTACCCCCGCATCCTGGCGCCTGACGTTGACCGTCGGGCTGTGTTTTTTAGTCGCCCTGATGGAAGGGCTGGATCTCCAGGCCGCCGGGATCGCTGCCGTCGGTATCGCTCAGGCGTTTGCGCTGGATAAAATGCAGATGGGCTGGATCTTCAGCGCCGGTATTCTCGGGCTGCTGCCCGGCGCGTTGGCGGGCGGTATGCTGGCCGATCGCTATGGCCGCAAGCGCATTCTCATTGCCTCCGTGGCGCTGTTCGGCCTGTTCTCGCTGGCGACGGCGATTTCCTGGGATTTCTCATCGCTGGTATTTGCCCGTCTGATGACCGGCGTCGGGCTGGGCGCGGCATTGCCGAATCTGATCGCGCTGACCTCCGAAGCGGCGGGGCCACGTTTTCGCGGTACGGCGGTGAGCCTGATGTACTGCGGCGTGCCGATTGGCGCGGCGTTAGCGGCGGCGCTTGGGTTTAGCGGTCTCGCCTCCGCCTGGCAAACGGTGTTCTGGGTTGGCGGGGTGATCCCGCTGCTGCTGGTTCCGCTGTTGATGCGCTGGTTGCCGGAATCGCAGGTTTATACCCAACAAACGCAGGTAGCTGCCGCGCCGTTGCGCGCCCTGTTTGCGCCAGCAGCAGCGAGCGCTACGCTGCTGCTGTGGCTGTGCTATTTCTTCACCCTGCTGGTAGTGTATATGCTGATCAACTGGCTGCCGATGCTGCTGGTGGAGCAGGGATTTCAACCCTCGCAGGCGGCAGGCGTGATGTTTGCTCTGCAAATCGGCGCAGCCAGCGGGACGTTAATTCTCGGGGCGTTGATGGACAAACTGCGTCCGGTGGTGATGTCGCTGCTGATCTACACCGGGATGTTGGCTTCGCTGCTGGCGCTGGGGACGGTGTCGACATTCAGCGGCATGCTGATGGCGGGATTTGTGGCGGGGATGTTTGCCACTGGTGGGCAAAGCGTGTTGTATGCGCTGGCGCCGTTATTTTACAACACGCAGATCCGCGCCACAGGTGTGGGCACCGCCGTTGCTGTCGGACGTTTGGGCGCGATGAGCGGCCCGCTGCTGGCCGGGAAAATGTTAGCGCTGGGCACAGGAACGGTGGGCGTGATGGCGGCGTCTGCGCCGGGGATTTTGCTGGCGGGCCTGGCGGTATTTATTCTGATGAGCCGTAAATCGCAGATGTCGATCCCGGCTAACGGTGCTTAAGCGACCGTCTGGTGCAGAGTTGACGCATCGCCATAATTGCGGGTGAGCGCGGAGCCTTGCGGGTATGGCTGTGATAGTGTGAGGGCTTATTTCCATCAAAACAGGAGCCAGAACATGTCGCAGAATAATCCGTTAAGCGCCATCCTCGACAAACAGGATTTCCTGTTACTGGATGGTGCGATGGCGACGGAGCTGGAAGCGCGCGGTTGTGATTTAGCAGACAGCCTGTGGTCAGCCAAAGTGCTGGTCGAAAATCCGCAGCTTATCCGCGAAGTGCATCTTGATTATTTCCGGGCGGGGGCGCAATGCGCGATCACCGCCAGCTATCAGGCCACGCCGGCAGGTTTTGCCGCGCGCGGCCTGAATGAAGCGCAGTCGAAAGCGCTGATTGGCAAAAGCGTGGAGCTGGCGCGTAAAGCGCGTGAAGCCTGGCTGGCTGAGAACCCGCAGGCGGGTACGCTGCTGGTGGCAGGCTCCGTTGGGCCTTATGGCGCGTATCTGGCGGATGGATCAGAGTATCGTGGCGATTACCAACGTAGCGCTGAGGAATTTCAGGCGTTTCACCGTCCGCGCGTGGAAGCGTTGCTGGATGCCGGGGCCGATCTGCTGGCCTGTGAAACCCTGCCGAATTTTACCGAGATTGGCGCGCTGGCTGAGCTGTTGACCGCGTATCCGCGTGCCAGGGCGTGGTTCTCGTTTACTCTGCGCGACAGCGAGCACCTGAGCGACGGTACGCCGCTGCGTGACGTGGTGTCGTTGCTGGCGGGTTATCCGCAGGTGGTGGCGTTAGGCATCAACTGTATTGCGCTGGAAAAGACCACCGCCGCATTGCAGCATCTGCACGGCTTAACGGCGCTGCCGCTGGTGGTGTATCCAAACTCAGGCGAGCATTATGATGCGGCAAGCAAAACCTGGCATCATCACAGTGAGCATTGTGCGCAGTTGGCGGATTATTTGCCGCAGTGGCAGGCCGCTGGCGCACGGTTGATCGGCGGGTGTTGTCGCACCACGCCGAAGGATATTGCCGCGCTAAAAGCGTGAAGCTGAGAATTTATCAGGCCTACATCGTTCACTGTAGGCCTGATAAGCGCAGCGCATCAGGCATTGCCGGATGGCGGCACAAGCGCCTTATCCGACCTACAAAGCAACAAAACCTTATGCCGCATCTGCCAGCACAAACATGCCGTACGGGTGGATTTCAAGGTAGTACTGCTCGCCGACGTCCGGCTGCAGGCGCGTGGCGTTGACCTGTAACAAGATCTCCTGTCCATGCCACTCTACCGTGACTTCATATTGAGGGCCCATATAGGCGACATGGCGGATCGCGCAGCGCTGGCTCTCCTCGCCGCGATCGCTGAGCGTGATCGCTTCCGGGCGCACGCCGACCATCCCTTCTCCGTGATCGTTAAAGTGCGGCGGTCGCGGCAAACGATAGCCGTAGATATCAACGTATCCTGCGCTAAAGGTGGCCGGAAACAGGTTGGCATCGCCCATGAAACTCGCCATAAAACGTGAGGCAGGCTGACGATAGAGCTCCTGCGGCGAACCGATCTGCATGATGTGTCCTTTATTCATCACCAGTACGGTATCGGAAACCGCAAAGGCTTCGCTCTGATCGTGGGTAACGTACAGCGAGGTGATATCAAACTGCTTTTGAAGCTCGCGGATCTTGTCGCGCATGCTGCGACGCAGGTTGGCGTCCAGGTTGCTCAGCGGCTCATCAAACAGCAGCACCTTCGGTTTGAGGATCAACGCGCGGGCCAATGCCACGCGCTGCTGCTGACCGCCGGAGATCTGATCGACATAGCGCTCTTCGAACCCCTCCAGATCGACCATCGCCAGCGCTTCTTTCACCCGCGTCTTCACTTCGCTGCGCGACACGCCAAGCATCTTCAGGCCATAGCCGACGTTCTCTCCCAGCGACATGTGCGGAAACAGAGCATACGACTGAAACACCATGCAGATATCGCGTTGCTGAATGGAACGATGGGTGACGTCTTCGCCATCAATAAAAATCTGGCCTTCACTCGGTTTTTCCAGCCCGGCGACAAGGCGCAAAATGGTGGTTTTGCCACAGCCGGAGGGGCCGAGCAGCGTCACCATTTGCCCCTGCGGAATGGTGAGGTTGATGTTGTCGATAACCGTGTTGCTGCCAAATCGTTTAGTGACGTTGCGCAGTTCAACGAAATTTTTCTGAGTCATAGTGCGCTCCATTACGCCTGGTTTTTAGCTTTTGAACGGGAGGTACGTGATTCGCCGATCAGCCAGTCAAAGATGAAAATAATCGCCAGCATCACCACGATCAGAATCGAACCGTAGGCAATCGCCACCCCGTACTCGCCGTCTTCCACGCGGTTGAGGATGTAGGCCGTCGCCACGCGGGTATCCGGCGTCACAAGGAACACAATGGCGCTGACGGTGGTAATGGCGCGCACAAAGCTGTAGATCAGCGCCGAGAGGATCGCCGGGCGCAGCAGCGGCAGCAGGATATGCGTAATGGTCCGCAGGGAACCGGCACGCAGGCTAAGCGAGGCTTCATCCAGCGATTTATCGATTTGGCCTAAGCCCGCGATGCCCGCCCGAATTCCGACCGGCACGTTACGCATCACCATTGAGATAATCACGATGGCGGCGGTGCCGGTGAGGTACACCGGGGCGCTGTTAAAGGCCAGAATGTACGACACGCCCGCTACGGTGCCAGGAACGGCAAAGCACAGCATGGTGGTGAACTCGATGGTTTTTTTACCTTTAAACTGCTGGCGCACCACAATCCACGCGATCAGCAGACCAAAGATCGCGGTGATCGGCGCGGCAATCCCGGCGTAGAGCAGAGTGTCGAGCAGTGAAGGCCACGCGCCGTCGCTCATCCCCTGACCGAACAGTTTGGTAAAGTTCGCCAGCGTCAGGGTGTAGTCCACGCCCCAGTTAACGGTGAAACTGCCGTAGAAAATGCTGCCGTAGAGCAGGGCGTTAAAGGCAATCCACACCGCCAGCAGCGCAACCACGCTCCACACCAGCGTCACTGGCAGCGGCTGGACGTCGCCCCGGTAGGATTTACCGGAGACCGTCACGTAGGAGCGCTTGCCGATCCACATGTACTGCACACAGAATACCAGCAGCGAGAACAGCAGCAGGAACGCGCCCAGCGTACTGGCGGCCTGATAATCGAGCTGCGAGCCGGTGATGTAGAAGTAAATTTGCGTTGCCAGCACGTCGAAGTTACCGCCGAGCACCAGCGGGTTACTGAAGTCGGCCAGCGACTGTACCACCACAATTAAAAAGGCGTTCGCCAGCGCCGGTTTCAGTAGCGGGACAAACACGCCGTTAAAGGTCTGCCAGCGGCTGGCACGCAGGGTGTATGACGCTTCTTCCAGCGACGGATGAATGGTCTTGATCGCCCCGTCGAGGATCATAAACGCCATCGGCGTAAAGGCCAGCACCTGCGCCAGCCAGATGCCGGTAAAACCGTACAGCCAGTTGGTGTTGGTTAAGCCGAACCAGTCGACCATAAATTCGGTGATGTAACCAGAGCGACCCATCATCAGCGTAACGCCTAAACCGACGACAAACGGCGGGGTGACGATCGGCAGAATCGAGAAGATACGTCCGATGATGGCGCTACGTCTGGCGATACGGGTCGTGTAGATAGCCAGCACCAGGCCAAAGAAGGTACAGCCGACGCCGACGGCAATCGACAGCATAATCGAGTTGAGGATCACCTGAATGATATGCGCCTGCGACAGCACATTCATAAACGCCAGTGGCGCAAATTCCCCGGCGTCGTTGGTGAACATCGGAATGAAAATAGCGATGCTCGGCCAGACGATAAAAATACCGATCAGCGCGACAATGGCGGTCAGCGAGCCGATGACGAAACGGTCGCCGCCCAGCCATTCAAGACGGGTAAGCGCCAGGGTCATAATTGCGCCCAGCGACACAAACAGCACGATGGTGGCATAGCCTAAGCCGCGACCTTCAAGCGTGGCGCTGGCGACGATAAAGGCCATGCAGAAGAATGCCCAGCCTGCGTCAAGATAATGGCGGCCGCGCTGTTCGCGTCTGGCTTCATGGAACGGGCGTACCAGCAGCAGGCTCGGTAGCAGATACCATAACCAACTGATATTGAATTGTGACCAGCCGTAGGCGGCGAGTATTTCTTCGCTCGTCGACTCCAGTAGACCGTAGTCCAGGCTCCAGCTTGGCAGCAGGGCAAACGCCAGCCAGCCGAGCAAAACCCAAAGAAATATCGCATCCCGTTTTTTCACGGGATGGAGTGCAAGTGTGTGTGACATAGCGGTTCCGGTATTTCAGGCCGGGCGGGCGCTTACGCCGCACCCGGCAAATGAACGCAACGTGGGCTTATTTACCCATCTTCACTTCGCTAACCCACTTATTGATCAGGGCTTTACGTACGTCGGTCGAGCCGTACTTATCCATGTCGTAGTTGATAAGCTTCAGGTCGTCGAGCTTCAGCGAGTTCGGCGAGGTCTCGGCGGTGGTGTTGGTCAGGATCTGATAGGATTTACCTTTCTTCCATGCCAACTCCTGGGCGTCTTTCGACAGCACCCAATCAACGAATAGTTTGGCGTTGTCGAGGTTACGCGCGCCTTTCAGGATGCTGACGCCGCCAATTTCATAGCCGGTGCCTTCGCACGGGGAGATCAGCTCCAGCGGGGCGCCCTGTTCTTTTTCCAGCGAGTAGTCGTGCAGGAAGCCAATGCCGATCGCCGTTTCGCCACGGGCGGCATTACGCGCCGGAGCAATGCCGGATTTGGTGTACTGGGAGACGTTGGCGTTGAGCTGTTTCAGGTAATCAAAAGCCTGATCCTCACCCCAAAGCTGGGCGAAGGTCGCCAGCGCGGTGTAGGCGGTGCCTGAACTCTGCGGGTCAGCAATCTGGATTTCCCCTTTGTATTCTGGTTTGGTCAGATCCTTCCAGCATTTCGGTACCGGCAGGTTTTTCTCTTTCAGGCGTTGAGTATTAACGCCAAAGCCCAGAATACCGACATACACCGCCGAGGAGAGGTTACCCTTTACTTTTGCGGGATCGCGGAACTTCTCCATGATCTGCGCGAGGTTAGGTGATTTGTACGGCTGCAGCAGGCCCATTTCGCCGGCCTGGGATTGTGGATCCAGCGTACCGCCGTACCACACATCCGCCTGCGGGTTTTTCTTCTCGGCATCGACCTTCGCCAGCGTGCTGCCGGAGCCGTTACGAATAAATGAGGTTTTCACATCATATTTGTCGCCGAAGGCTTTGGTTTCGGTTTCGCACATCTCGTTGGTGGCGCTGCAATACACCACCAGACGTCCTTGAGCTTGTGCCGCACTGCTGAAGGCCGCCAGCGTCAGAGCGGAGGCAATCAGGGTAGAGGTAAGCGTCAGTTTCATTGTTTTATCCTTTGACTGAGAGAAGGGGTAATGCCCGCAATGAGCAATGGCATCAGCAATAAACCCATAAAAACAGCGGCAACCGAGAGCAAACTGAACATTCCCGACCAGCCGTAGTGTTCTATGACCAGCGACAGCGGCCAACCCGCCAGCGCGGCCCCCAGATAGGCGAACAGCCCGAGAAAACCGGTGATTGAACCTGCCGCCGCTTTGTGTCCGCATTCGACAGCAGCCAGACCAATCAACATCTGCGGGCCAAACACAAAAAAGCCCACGGTAAAGAAACAGACTGCCAGCAGCGCATAGTGGTGCACCGGGGCCAGCCACAGGGCGGCGACGGAGACCATCAGCCCCAGCGTGAACAGCAATATCATCGGCGCGCGCTGACCGCTGAACAGCAGGTCCGATCCCCATCCGGCAAATAGCGCGCCGAGCAAGCCGCCGACTTCAAACAACATCACCGTGGCATTGGCGCTGAGTAGATTCACGCCGTGGCTTTCCGTCAGCCAGATGTTGCCCCAGTCGTTGAGTGCAATGCGGATCAAATAGACCAGTACATACGACACGCCAAGCAGCCAGATCATCGGATTTTTCAGCATGGTGGTGCGTAACATTTGCCACAGCCCCATCGGCGGGCTCTGCTGCTCCTGACGTAGCTCCAGCGGATCGTGCCGCCACTCTCCAACTGTCGGTAATCCCTCTTCCTGGGGCGTGCCTTTCAGTTGCAGGGTGAGCCAGATACCTAACGCCATGCTGATTATCCCTGGTGCCAGCATCGCTGCCTGCCAGCCCCACCAGAGGGCGGCAAAGGCGCTAATCAGCGGGATGATGGCCCCGCCGATGTTGATCGACATATTCCAGCAACCCCACCAGAAGCCGCGTTCGTTGCGCGAGTACCAGTGGGTCAGCAGGCGGGCGCAGGGCGGCCAGCCCCAGCCCTGGAAAAATCCGTTCAACGTCCAGACCGCCAGCAGCAGCGTCAGCGATTCACCAAAGGCGAACACCACGTTCAAAACACCAGTGGCGAACAGGCCGATTCCCATGAATGCGCGCTGCCCATGGCTGTCGTGCCACAATCCGGCGGCGAATTTCGACAGGCCGTAGGTCAGATAAAACAGCGATCCCAGCAGACCGATATCGCCTTTATCCAGCCCCAGATCCGTTTGCAGCGCCGGGAGTACATAGTTGACGCTTTTGCGCGTCAGATAAAACGCGGCGTAGCCAATCACCATGCACATCAGCAATTGTGGACGTAGCGTCCGGTATTGTTGGTCTGTTTCGCGTGCGTGCATGGCGGTCTCCGTTTGTGCTGACTATAGGAAAGTGAAAGCAAAAGGGGATGAGAGAAAGTCCGCAGTGACTAAGACTTTTTCCTGGTTAGCGGCTGGTTTGTTGCAAATTTGTGGGCAGGTTAACAATTACCCGCGTGCCGTGGTTCGATTCCAGCGTGAGTTCTCCACCGAGGGCGCTTACCCGCTCACGCATCCCCTGGATACCGAAACCGGGGATTTTTTCCGGGAGGATACCCACGCCGTTGTCATCGACTTCCAGTGACAGGCGGTGTTCCCGCTGGCGTAGCGTAATCGATACCTCGCTGGCATCGGCATGCTTACAGATGTTATTGAGCAGTTCCTGCATCAGGCGATACAGCGTGAAGCGCACCGTTTCATTTTCTGGCGTATTTTCCAGATGGTAATTAAATCGGCAGCGGATGCCCCGCTCGGCAAAGGCAAATTCATTCACCAGATGATACAGCGCATCTTTGAAAGACAGTTCATCAAGCGCGGGCGGGCGCAACTGGCGCAGAAGCTGGCGGGTGGAGTGGTGAATGCGCCGGGCAAGATCGTTGATCTGATTCGCCGCCTCAAGCGTTTGCTCGCGACCCGGCGCGCGTTTGACCAGTTGCGTCTGAATCTGGATGGCGGTGATGTTCTGGCCTATTTCGTCATGCAGTTCACGCGCTAAACTTTTTCGCGTGTCTTCCTCGGTACGAATCAGCTGTTCGGTCAGCGCACGGCGTGCCGTTAGTTCGGCTTCCAGACGCTGGCGATAATGGTGCAAGTTTTGCGCCAGATGCTGCTGGCGGCTGATGGCGATGCCAAGACCAATACCCAGCAACGCCTGCGTCGCGAGAAAAATCTCCAGTTCAAGAAGATTACTGAACCCCACGCCTATCTGCCGGGCGATGGTGATCATCATGCTGCCGAGCAATCCGGACAACACGCCGCCCTGCCAGCCAAATTTCCATGCCATCACCACGTTTGGTAAAAACACCACGATCAGCAGCAGGCGCTCGATATCCGGCGACAGTACCATCTGCGTGCCAATGCCAATAATAAAAAACAGGCTGCACCAGATGATAAGCGAGGTGCGCAGTGGGGGATTGGTGGTATCCAACCCGAGCAAATGATAACGATGCTGCTGGCGCAGAAATTCATAGATCAGATAGACAAACGGCGTCAGCAGTACGCCGCCGGTAAACGACGCCAGGCCAATTAACGTTGCCGGGCTTGCGATAAACGGTGACAGCAGGGCGGTATTAAGCAATGAGGTAATTGTTACCGCGGCCAGCAGCAGTGTTAAGCGCTGCCAGTACAGGGGGAAGCGGTGCCAGTATGACTGACCGATGCTTGCCGGAAGAAGGCTAATGAATGGGGCTACCAGCAAAATATAGCCATTCAATAATTGCTCGCTGTGCAGCCAGAACAGCATCAGTACCGGCGGCAGCACCAGCGCGGGCCAGTAGCGGCGAGAAAGCAGAATCAACAGTGCAAGATAGACCCCGTGTGGCAGGAATAATGCCGCCTGCTGACCGTTGTGGGTCAGGTAAAACCCCAGCGTCCACAGCATCAACCAGCCCGATCCCCAGGCCAGCAGAATAAACAGGGAGATTACCCAATGACGAAGGTTACGCGACATTAATGCCCCGTCAGTAGCTGGTGGTCGAGGGCAAAATGCACCAGCTCAATAGTGCTGTGGCATTGCAGTTTGCCCAGCACGTTCGCGCGGTGGACGTGAACCGTTTTGTGGCTGAGGTCGAGCTTAAAGGCAATTTCTTTCACGCTGTCGCCTTTGACCAATAGATCAAACACTTCGCGCTCGCGCGGGGTCAGTACCTCCAGGACCTGCGCGGGCTGCTCGCCGCCGCGTAATGCCCGCAGCGCATCGGCGCACAGATAATGCCCGCCCATACCCACCGATCGTACCGCTTGCACCAGTTCTTCGGGTCCGCAGCGTTTGGTCAGATAGCCGCTGGCGCCAGCGTCCAATGCACTTTGTACAAACGTCGGCGAGTCATAAATGCTGAGAATAATGGCGCGAAAACCGGGCTTCTGCGCCCGCAGTCGTTTTAACAGGCTCAGGCCATTTTCATCCGGCATGGCGATGTCCATCACCGCGACGTTGACGTCATCATGCAGTAATGCAGGCCAGGCCTCCGCCGCGCTACTGAACTGACCGGTGACGTTGAGATCGTCTTCGAGACTGAGTAATTGCGCAAAGCCGGAACGCACCACCACATGGTCATCCACCAGCACAACATGAATCATGATATTGCTCTCTTGCCTGACAATAGCGTCTATGATGCCTGCCAGCGCAGCGCTGGCAATCATCCCGGCGCAGTTATGTAACGAATGTAACAAAATCGCAATACACTTCATCCTTCAAGCTGCCTCTTTGTTGGCTGCACTCAGAAACCCCAGTCACATAGTTATCTATGCTCCTGGGGATTTCTTCCCTTGCCGCCTCGACGCATCTTGAATGATTTTGTGTATAAGCATTGCCGGTTTTTTTCTAAAAACGCTTTGTTCTTAGCCAGAATTTTTAATTCCTTTATCAAAGTGTGCCGCAACGAAATACTGCCTCCTATAACAAGACAGGGGAGCAGACAATCATGGCTAATTCATCGCGTAACGCACTTCTTGCCGCACTGGCATTCATCGCATTTCAGGCGCAGGCGGTGAACGTCACCGTCGCGTATCAAACTTCCGCCGAACCCGCCAAAGTGGCGCAGGCGGATAACACTTTTGCTAAAGAGAGCGGAGCCACCGTTGACTGGCGCAAGTTTGACAGCGGCGCGAGTATTGTCCGCGCGTTGGCATCCGGCGACGTACAGATCGGTAACCTCGGCTCCAGCCCGCTGGCGGTAGCGACCAGTCAGCAGGTGCCGATTGAGGTTTTCCTGCTGGCATCAAAGCTCGGCAATTCTGAAGCGCTGGTGGTGAAGAAAAACATCAGTAAACCGGAAGATTTGATTGGTAAGCGCATTGCCGTGCCGTTTATCTCCACCACCCACTACAGCCTGCTGGCAGCGCTGAAACATTGGGGGATTAAACCCGGCCAGGTAGAGATTGTGAACCTTCAGCCACCGGCGATTATTGCCGCCTGGCAGCGCGGAGATATTGACGGCGCGTACGTCTGGGCGCCTGCAGTCAATGCGTTGGAAAAAGACGGCAAGGTACTGACTGACTCGGAAAAAGTCGGTGAATGGGGGGCGCCAACGTTGGACGTGTGGGTGGTACGCAAAGATTTTGCCGAGAAATACCCTGAGGTAGTGAAAGCATTTGCGAAAAGCGCCATCGATGCGCAGCAGCCCTATATCGCCAACCCGGATGCCTGGCTCAAACAACCGGAGAATATCAGCAAGTTGGCGCGCTTAAGCGGTGTGCCAGAGGCGGATGTGCCGGGGCTGGTGAAAGGTAACACCTATCTGACTCCGCAGCAGCAAACCGCCGAGCTTACCGGACCGGTAAATAAAGCGATTATCGACACCGCGCAGTTCCTTAAAGAGCAGGGCAAAGTGCCCGCCGTAGCGACGGATTATAGCCAGTACGTGACCGATCGTTTCGTGCAATAAAGGGGACGCTGATGCTGCAAATCTCTCATCTTAATGCCAGTTACGGCGGCAAACCGGTGCTTGAGGATATCAACCTGACGCTCGATAGCGGTGAACTGCTGGTGGTGCTGGGACCTTCCGGTTGTGGGAAAACCACATTGTTAAATCTGATTGCCGGATTTGTACCGTATCAACACGGCAGCATTATGCTGGCGGGCAGTAAGGTCGAAGGACCTGGCGCAGAACGTGGAGTGGTGTTTCAGAATGAAGGTCTGTTGCCCTGGCGCAACGTGCAGGACAACGTCACCTTCGGTCTGCAACTGACGGGCATGGAGAAGCCGCAGCGTCAGCGTATTGCTCAGGAAATGTTGCAGAAAGTGGGGCTGGAGGGCGCGGAAAAACGCTTTATCTGGCAGCTTTCCGGTGGGCAACGTCAGCGTGTCGGCATTGCCCGGGCGCTGGCGGCCAACCCGCAGCTGTTGCTACTCGATGAGCCGTTTGGCGCGCTCGACGCCTTTACCCGCGAGCAGATGCAAACCCTGCTGCTGAAACTTTGGCATGAAACGGGGAAACAGGTGCTGTTGATTACCCATGATATCGAAGAAGCGGTGTTTATGGCCACGGAACTGGTATTGCTGTCGCCAGGCCCTGGCCGGGTGCTGGAACGACTGCCGCTTAATTTCGCCCGGCGTTTTGTGGCCGGAGAGGCGAGTCGCAGCATTAAGTCCGATCCGCAGTTTATCGCCATGCGCGAGTATGTGTTAAGTCGTGTCTTTGAACAACGGGAGGCCTTCTCATGAGCGTGGTGATTAATGACAAACCCCGCCGCCCACGGGCGCTGAACTGGCGTTGGCCGTTCTCGCGCCAGATGACTTTAAGCCTCGGTACGCTGGCCGTCATTTTGGCGCTGTGGTGGACGGTGGCGGCGCTGCAGTTAATCAGCCCGTTGTTTCTGCCGCCGCCGGGCCAGGTTTTGCAAAAGCTCATCAGTATTGCCGGGCCGCAGGGGTTTATGGATGCCACGCTGTGGCAGCATCTGGCGGCCAGTTTGACGCGTATTGTTATCGCGCTGCTGGCGGCGGTGCTGTTGGGGATTCCGGTCGGTATCGCCATGGGGCTGAGTCCGACGATCCGCGGCATTCTCGATCCAATCATTGAATTGTATCGTCCGGTTCCGCCATTGGCCTATTTGCCGCTGATGGTTATCTGGTTTGGTATTGGTGAAACCTCCAAGATCCTGCTGATTTACCTGGCGATTTTCGCCCCTGTGGCGATGTCGGCGCTGGCGGGCGTAAAAAGTGCGCAGCAGGTGAGAATCCGGGCCGCGCAGTCGCTGGGGGCCAGCCGTGCGCAGGTGCTGTGGTTTGTGATTTTACCAGGTGCCTTGCCGGAGATTTTGACCGGACTGCGCATTGGACTGGGCGTGGGGTGGTCGACCCTGGTGGCGGCGGAGCTGATTGCCGCGACGCGAGGTTTAGGATTCATGGTGCAATCAGCCGGTGAGTTTCTGGCAACGGATGTTGTGCTGGCGGGGATCGCGGTAATTGCCGTTATCGCGTTTATTTTAGAGCTGGGTCTGCGCGCGCTTCAGCGCCGTCTGACGCCCTGGCATGGAGAAGTACAATGAGTGAACGTCTGAGCATTACCCCGCTGGGGCCATACATTGGCGCACAAATTACCGGCGCGGATTTAACGCGCCTATTAAGCGATAACCAGTTTGAACAGCTTTATCATGCTGTATTGCGCCATCAGGTGGTGTTCCTGCGCGAGCAGGTGATTACGCCACAGCAGCAGCGCGCGCTGGCGCTACGTTTTGGCGACCTGCATATTCACCCGGTCTACCCACATGCCGAAGGGGTGGACGAAATAATCGTGCTGGATACCCACAACGATAATCCGCCCGATAACGACAACTGGCACACTGATGTGACGTTTATCGACACGCCGCCCGCCGGAGCGATTCTGGCGGCGAAAGAGCTGCCATCGACAGGCGGAGACACCCTGTGGACCAGCGGGATTGCCGCTTATGATGCTCTTTCACAGCCGTTTCGCCAGTTGCTGAGCGGCCTGCGGGCAGAGCATGATTTTCGTAAATCATTTCAGGAATATAAATATCGCCAGACGCCAGAGGAGCATCAGCGCTGGCTGGAGGCGGTCGCCAAACATCCACCGTTATTGCATCCGGTGGTGCGTACCCATCCTGTGAGTGGCAAGCAAGCGCTGTTTGTGAATGAAGGGTTTACTACGCGAATTGTCGATGTGACGGAAAAAGAGAGCGAGGCGCTGCTGGGCTTTTTGTTCGCGCATATCACCAAACCGGAGTTCCAGGTGCGCTGGCGCTGGCAGCCTAACGATGTGGCGATTTGGGATAATCGCGTGACGCAGCACTATGCCAACGCGGATTATCTGCCGCAGCGGCGCATTATGCACCGGGCGACAATTCTTGGAGACAAGCCGTTTTATCGGGCGGGGTGAATAACCGCTGGCGCTTCGCTGACCGGACCTGGCGATAACAGGCCGGATAAGGCGAAGCCGCCATCCGGCACAAGGTCAATTAACGCAGAATTTTTTTCTCAGCCAGATCCAGCGCAAAGTAGCTGAAGATCAGATCCGCGCCCGCGCGTTTGATCGAACCTAAGCTTTCCAGCACCACTTTCTCTTCATCGATAGCACCCGCCATCGCCGCGAACTTGATCATCGCGTATTCACCGCTGACCTGATAAGCGCCAATTGGCAATTCGGTGCGTTCGCGGATATCGCGCAGAATATCGAGGTACGCGCCGGCCGGTTTCACCATCAGGCAGTCTGCACCCTGGGTTTCATCCAGCAGTGATTCGCGAATCGCCTCGCGGCGGTTCATCGGGTTCATCTGATAGGTTTTACGATCGCCCTTCAGCGCTGTACCTGCCGCTTCACGGAACGGGCCATAGAAAGAAGAGGCAAACTTAGTGGAGTAGGACATGATCGCGGTATCGGTGAAGCCCGCAGCATCCAGCGCCTGGCGAATCGCCTGCACCTGACCATCCATTGCGGCGGAAGGGGCGATGAAATCTGCACCCGCAGCGGCAGCAACGACTGCCTGTTTGCCGAGGTTGGCAAGGGTTAAATCATTATCGACGCCGTGATCGCACAACACGCCGCAGTGACCATGCGAGGTGTACTCACAGAAGCAGGTGTCGGACATGACGATCATTTCCGGTACGGTCTGCTTACAGATACGCGACATGCGCGCCACCAGACCATCTTCTTTCCAGGCATCACTGCCGGTGTCGTCGGTGTGGTGGGAAATGCCGAAGGTCATGACCGAACGGATACCTGCGGTGGCAATGCGTTCAATTTCGCGCGCCAGGTGTTTCTCTGGAATGCGCATCACGCCCGGCATGGCGTCGATGGCTTTGTAATCGTCGAGTTCTTCTTCAACAAAGATCGGCAACACCAGGTCATTTAAGCTGAGTGTTGTCTCTTCAAACATAGCGCGTAGCGCAGGAGATTTGCGCAGGCGGCGAGGGCGATGGATTAGGTCTGTCATGGTATGCCTGATGTTTGTGGAATCGAAGGTCGCAGTATACCTGAACCTGAGGGCGGGTGGTTTACGAAAGTTGGCGTTATGCGAGTGAGGTTCCACTCTTAATAACCTCTTTTACATATATACTATTTATATTTTTGCGATGTTAATTATTTTAGATATCGATTGGTTTTAATCCTGGTTCCGCTTTGTTTAATGTTTAATTAAGTTGCGAGAGGTTGGGTAGTATTTATTGCTTGTGTTTTTTATTTCTTTTTAAATGATAGGGTAAGTGTATGTGTTGGAGGTTTTTATTATTTTAATGCTCTGAATTTAAAAGTGTTTTAATTCTTCTTATAGAATTTTCTTAATTGTCTTATTTATGGTCTGCTTTCGGACTAAAGGCAAAGAATAATTGAACCTTTCATCCATGACGCCGCATAATCCTTCCTGCGAAACATAAAATGTTTTCTTTGCATTGATAATTGATGGATCAACAATATTACGTCCCTGAGGAGGGATGACAAATGCACACCTGGAAAAAGAAACTCGTAGTCTCACAATTAGCATTAGCCTGCACTTTGGCAATCACTTCTCAGGCAAATGCTACCACTTACGATACCTTTGGTTTTCACGACGATACGACCACATATAACACGTCAGATGCTGACTACATGACCTACAGTGGTTATGTTTATAACAACGCAGCAACCGATAGCAGCTATTTCGACACCTCATTCTCTGGCGATACGGTGAATGGCGTTGTTTCGACGTATTATCTGAACCGCGATTATGCAGACGATACGGCAAATACCGTGAATGTAACCAATTCCACGATTCACGGTATGATTACCTCTAAGCAGGTATCTGGCTTTAATGATGCGATTGCGCATGACTGGGTTGACGGTGATATCTTCACATTAAATATCAATAACTCGACGATTGATGATGACTATGAAGCATTTTATTACACCGATACCTATCTGGATGGCACAACATCGAAGTCAGTCTACGAAACATATTCTGTAGCTGGACTGGGAACGGCGGTAACGCTGGATGTCGAAAGCGCTATCAATATTAGTAATAATTCACATGTTGCAGGTATTAGCCTGGAGCAGGGTGATACCACCAATGCGGCGTATACCACTGGCGCAACTCAGTGGGATAACACCATTACGGTAAATGACTCAACCGTCACGTCGGGTTCTTATACTGCTGATGAATCAACGGGGCACTTTGGTAACTCTGCAGAGCCGAGTGATTACAGTAATTCTTCAACTCAGGATGATGTTGCACTATCGTTCACAGATAACAGCGCTTCTGCTAATCGTATGGTAAACACCGTCACGCTGAATAATTCTCAGTTGTTAGGCGATGTTATGTTTACGAGTACCTGGAACAGCAATTTTGATTCCGCTGGCCATCTGGTTGATGGTTCTACTTCAGATTATACCCACGGCGGCTGGGATGATGACGATCAAAACGTCGATCACCTGACTCTGACGCTGAATAATACCAGTTGGACGGGGGCAGCCAATATTGACTATGACACCGTGACCCCTTCACAGTTCTATGATATTGCAGCTAACAGCTTAGATCCAAATGCGACAAGTTCTGATAACTGGAACCGTGTTAACAGTGCAAACTCCTTCCAGAGCGGTATATTTGATATCGCACTGAATAATGGATCTGTATGGAATACCACGAAAACGTCTCTGATTGATACCCTGGCTATCAACAGCGGTTCTCAGGTTAATGTTGCCGACGGTTCCAGCGTAACGTCTGATTCCATTACCCTGAACGGTGCTTCTACGATGAATATCGGCGAAGACGGCGCGGTTGATACCGATCACCTGACGATTGACACTAACAGTACCGTGACGTTGTCTGATGACGTTAGCTCTGCATGGTCAGGGGCTGCTTTGTATGCCAACACCATTACCGCAACCAACGGCGGTATGCTGAATGTCGAAACCAGCAATAATGGCGCTTCCAGTCTGTTTACCGCCGGTACGCTGGAACTGACCAGCGGAAATGTGGCTGATAACAACGGCAACGTGTACGCCGGTGTATTCAATATTAACAGCAACAACTACGTACTGAATTCAGATCTCGTCAACGATCGTACCTGGGACACCACTCAGGCTAATTATGGTTACGGTATCATCGCGATGAATTCTGATGGTCACCTGACCGTCAACGGGAATGGTGATATCAATAGCGGCGACGAAGCTGATGCCAGCAGCACCAGCGATAACGTTGTTGCTGCAACCGGTAACTACAAAGTTCGCATTGATAACGCAACGGGTGCAGGTTCTGTTGCTGATTATAAAGGCAAAGAGCTGATTTACGTTGATGACGTAAACACCAACGCCACCTTCTCTGCAGCCAATAAAGCTGACCTGGGCGCTTACACCTATCAGGCACAGCAGCAGGGGAACACCGTTGTTCTGCAGCAGATGGAGCTGACGGACTACGCTAACATGGCGCTGAGCATCCCCTCTGCCAACACCAATATCTGGAACCTGGAACAAGATACCGTGGGTACTCGTCTGACCAACGCACGTCATGGTCTGGTCGATAACGGTGGCGCATGGGTCAGTTACTTCGGTGGTAGCTTCGACGCGGATAACGGCATCATTAACTACGATCAGGATGTTAACGGCATCATGGTCGGTGTTGATTCCAAAATTGATGGTAACAACGCGAAGTGGATTGTCGGTGCCGCGGCAGGCTTTGCCAAAGGAGATATGAGCGACCGTACCGGTCAAGTGGATCAGGACAGCCAGACTGCCTATATCTACTCTTCTGCTCGTTTTGCCAACAACCTCTTTGTTGACGGTAACTTAAGCTACTCTCACTTCAACAATGATTTGTCTGCCAGCATGAGCAACGGTCAGTACGTTGATGGTAGCACTTCTTCTGATGCCTGGGGCTTTGGCTTGAAACTGGGTTATGACCTGACGCTGGGTGACGCTGGCTACGTAACGCCTTATGGTAGTGTATCCGGCCTGTTCCAGTCTGGTGATGACTATAAGCTGAGCAATGACATGAAAGTTGACGGTCAGTCTTATGACAGCATGCGCTATGAATTGGGGGTTGATACAGGTTATACCTTCGCGTACAGCGATGACCAGGCGCTGACCCCGTTCTTCAAACTGGCCTATGTTTACGATGACTCGAACAACGATTCTGACATAAACGGCGACTCCATCGACAATGGGGTAGAAGGTTCTGCGGTACGTGTCGGACTGGGTACGCAGTTCAGCTTTACCAAAAACTTTAGCGCGTATACCGATGCTAATTATCTCGGTGGTGGCGATGTCGATCAAGACTGGTCTGCCAATGTTGGTGTTAAATATACCTGGTAAGAAATCTATCATAGAGACAAAATAATTTAATCTGGAAAATGCCCGTCACGGATTTGACGGGCATTTATTGCAAGGAACGAGCAATGTTATCTACGAATAAACCTCTTCCTGAATTTAGTAAGCTTGATAAATGTTTATCGAAATATGGCAAGCACTTTGAATGTGATAACGATAAAGAAACTATATATTCCAGTGAGGTAAATAACGATGATACCGTTATTATTTTAAGCGGTGTAGTTTCCCTGAGACGCGGGGAGAATGTACTCGTCGGCATTGCGCAGGCACCATTTATTATGGGGCTTTCAGATGGTGTGATGAAAACCGATGTACAATACAGATTAATGACCGAAAGTTATTGTACGGGATATCATCTTCCTGCCTTACAAACGATTAATATAATTGAACAATGCCAGCTTTGGCGCGAAGCATTCTGCTGGTTGGCCTGGCAGAACCGCATGCTTGAAATGCGTGATCTGCAGCTGATTGGTAATAACTCCTACGATCAGATCCGCGCGACGTTGATATCCATGACGAAATGGGACGAAGGTCTGCGTTCGCGTATTGGCGTTATGAACTATATTCACCAACGCACACGAATTTCACGCTCAGTTGTCGCTGAGGTCCTCGCGGCATTGCGTAAGGGTGGTTACATTGAAATGAATAAAGGCAAACTGGTGAGCGTTAAACGTTTGCCTTTTGAGTATTGAATCAGGATGCGGGAATAACCTGCGGTTTGTTTCCGCTCAACTCTGTGACCAGATCGTTAATACCGTCACTCATAT